>JAFQBR010000021.1 GCA_017399665.1 Clostridia bacterium
GTGATTTTGATGTGTTAATTAAAGCTTAGATGCGAGTTAGTGGCTTAAAAATTCGGATTGGGCGAAGGGCGCGTACTTTTCCGTACGTAACCGAGCCAAAACGTAAATTTTTATGCCAATAACGAAGCAGATAAGCCTTAATTTGGTAGGCGCTCTGGAAGCGTAACCATAAAATACGTCCCTTCGCCCAATTTACTACCAACGTCTATCTTTCCACCGCAAAGGTCTATAATTTTTTTAACGATGGCAAGACCTAAGCCGTTGCCTTCGGTTTTATGTGAGCTATCCCCTTGATAATAGCGGTCAAAGATTTTTTCAAGAGTTTTACCGTCCATACCAATTCCGTTATCTTTAATGGATAGGAATAAATAGCCGGAATTAGCGTGTAGTTCAACGTGTAAAGTACCGCCGACGTTGCTATACTTTATGGCGTTTGAAACAAGGTTTATAACCACTTGAGAAAGAAGATTAGAATCCCAATAGTATTTAACTTTATCTAAATCGGTGATAAGATTAATATTTTTATTTTCTATCTCTTTTGCAAAAAGCATTAAGCTAGATTCTACCATTTCATCAAAAGAAAAGAGGGTTTTTTCTGTAACGATGGCTTGACCTTCTAGCTTAGAAAGAAGTAAGGTGTTTTTTGCAAGTTTTAAAAGCCTGTTACTTTCGTTATAAATTATTTGCGCGTATTCCTTGCGCTCCTCTTCAGAAACAGAGTCCGCCATTAAAAGCTCTGCAAAGCCGTTTATGGAAGTAATTGGGGTTTTTAACTCGTGCGAGAAATTAGAAATAAACTCCGAGCGCATAATTTCAACGCTTTTAAGCTGTTTTACGGTAGCGTTAAAGTCATCTGCAATATGGCGCATAATCCCTTCGTCTTCTTCAAAAAAGACAACGTCAAAATTGCCGTTAGCAACCTCGTTTAGCGCCCGTTTGAACTTTGAATAGCTTTTGTTTGCCTTTTTTGAGGCAATACTTGCAAGAAGTGTGCCAATAACGCAAGAAACCGCAAAGCAAATAAGCAAATAAAGTGTGAATTTTGTGGGCGGTATTTTTACGCCAATCCAAGAAATAAACAGTATTGTTAAAAATACAAAGGCGGAGGAGGCTAGCAAGCAAAAGAATACGATAAGCGAAAGCCTTAAGGATGCGCTATTTTGATTTTGCTTATTTTTATCTTTATTATCCATTTTTCACGCCCCTATAGCCAAGCCCACGAACGGTAACAACGTCTATTTCGGGGAACTGCGCAATTTTGTTTCTTATTCTGTTTATATGCACCTTAACGGTATCTGAATAGCTGTCGCTTTCGTATCCCCAAAATTCATCCATAAGCTGGTTTTTAGTAAAGATTTTTTCGGGATAAAGTAGCAATTTATAAAGAATCATAAATTCCTTTTTAGAAAGCAGGGAAACGTCACCTTTGTCGTTAAAAACAGAAAGACTTTCGCAGTCTAAGGTACAAGTGCCAATAACAAGCTTTTTATCGCGACGAATGTCTGCCCTTTTTAAAAGAGCGTTTATTCTTAAAACAAGCTCTTCGTGGTCAATAGGCTTTACCATATAATCGTCTGCGCCCAAATTAAAGCCAATCTTTTTATCTTCTAAACTTTCTTTTGCGGTTGCGATTATAACGGGAATAGACTTGCCCTCTGCGCGCAAATGCTCTATCATTTCAAACCCATCCATAACAGGCATCATTACGTCTGCAACAATAATATCAATTTCTTCCTTCCTGCAAACGGCAAGCGCCTCTTCGCCGTTTTCTGCATTAAATACGTTAAAGCCTGACTTTTTAAGCCTTATGGTCATAAGCTTAAGTATATTCACTTCATCTTCAACAACCAAAACGTTATACATAGTAACTCCTTTCTTTTGTGGTAGGTTGCAGGTAAAACCGTAAACAACACCTACGGCAAACTTTTTTCTAATGGCGATGTCACAAACAATGGTTGATTTTGTTTAAGGTGATAAAATTACTTTAGTTAACCCTTTGTTGTGACAGAGCCTTTCTAATTAACGGCTTAATTATACCACTAAAAAGTAAATTATAGGTAAATTTTTATTCGTTAATAATAAACGGCTAAACCGCCATATATATTTTATATATATTTTATCACAGCGCGCCAATTTTTTCAAGGGCTTAAAGCAAAAAACTGCCACTCAACAAAAAAACAAAAATCCCCCATAAAAAGAGAAACGGGAAAACGGTGAAGGTTTCCGTTTTCCCGCAGTAAACGCAAGTTTTGGTTGCGTCTACATAAAAAGAAGGAGATGGGTTGGCAATTATCAACAAAGGTTTTCCTTTGTTTGTATCTACATTTTACCAAGCCAAAAGTTAACAGATGGTAAATTAAAGGTAAAAATTCGGTAAACTTTTATTAAATTCAAAAGCAATTAAAATTTAAATTGCACCAACCGCCTTATATGCTTTGCTTTAAAAAGTAATTTATGCTACAATATACAAAGTTGGTTGGTAAATGATATGTTTTTGAAGAAATTTATAGGAAATAAATCCTTTTACAAATACGTTCTTGCAATAGTATTTCCAATAATTTTGCAAAACGGACTTAATAACCTTGTTAACCTGTTGGATAACGTTATGGTAGGCTCGCTTGGCACAGAACAAATGAGCGGTGTTGCCATTGTTAACCAACTTATTTTTGTTTACATACTATGCGTTTTTGGCGCAACCGCTGGCGCAGGTATTTTTACCGCCCAATATTACGGCAGTGGGTCTACCGAAGGGGTTAGATACACCGTTCGCTTTAAGTTTTATATGTGCCTATTCATTGGGCTTGTGGCTTTGGTTGTGTTCGGCTTTTTTAGCGAGCCACTTATAAACCTTTTCTTGCACGAAGGTAGCGAAACTGGGGATTTAGAGCTTGCCCTTTACTATGCAAAGCAGTATTTCGCAATTGTTATTTTTGCGCAAATCCCCAATACGGTAACACAAGTTTATGCCGGCACGTTACGTGAAACGGGCGAAACGAAAATTCCACTTTATTCCTCTATTGCATCTGTTGTTTTAAACGCAGGTTTAAACTATATTCTTATATTCGGTAAGCTTGGCATGCCTGCAATGGGCGTTGAGGGCGCAGCTATTGCAACGGTAATTGCAAGATGCGTTGAATGCGCCGTTATTGTTGTTTACACGCACACCCACACAAACAAATATCCATTTTTCAGCAAGGTTTTTGCATCCTTTGCAATCCCTAAAGATATACTTAAAAAACTACTTTCAAAGGGCATAAATTTATTATGCAACGAAGCCCTTTGGTCTGGCGTTCAAACCGCCCTTTTATACTGCTATTCTTTACGCGGACTTTCAGTTGTTGCCGCAATGAATATTACAAACACCTTTAACAACCTATTCAGCATTGTATTTTTATCGCTGGGAAGCTCTATTTCAATAATCGTTGGCAACCTACTTGGCGCAGGTAAAATTGACGAAGCGCGCGACGCAGACAATAAAATTATTGCCCTTTCGTTTGCAAGCTGTGTGGTTTTAGGCTTAGCTATGGCGCTACTTGCCCCACTTTTAGTAGAGTTTTACAAGGTAGAACAGGAAGTTAAGCAAATGGCTGTTACCTTCCTTATTATAGTTGCTTGCTTTATGCCCTTCCACTCTATACTTCACGCAACCTATTTCACCTTGCGTTCTGGCGGTAAAACAAGGCTTACCTTTATTTTTGACAGCGGTTTTGCAACCTTCGTTTCACTTCCCACAGCCTTTTTACTTGCAAAGTTTACAGCATTTAGCGCCCCACTAATTTTAGCTTGCGTTAATATGATTGATGCAATTAAGCTTGTTTGGGGAATAATTTTGCTTGCCAAGGGAATATGGCTTAATAACTTGGTTAAAGACGACCAAAAAATATTACAGGAAACTAACTAATTATGAGCTTTTTAGAGATTTTTATTATAGCAATCGGGCTTTCTATGGATGCGTTTGCCGTTGCCATTTGCAAAGGTATTAAAATGCGCCCGTTTAACGCAAAGCAAGGGCTTATTGTTGCGCTTGCATTTGGCGGTGCGCAAGCGTTAATGCCACTTATAGGTTGGTTTTTAGGCAAGCAGTTCGCCCAATACATAGTTAGCGTTGACCATTGGATAGCCTTTGGCTTGCTTGCTTTTATAGGCGGTAAAATGGCTATTGAATCCTTTAAAAAAGAACAAGAAGATGAGTGCGCCTGCGCAAAGCTTGACGTTGGCGAGCTTATTTTAATGGCGATTGCCACAAGTATTGACGCTTTAGCCGTTGGCATAACACTTGCCTTTTTACAAGTTTCGGTTGGCATGGCTGTTGGCGTTATTGGCGTAACCACCTTTGTTTTATGCTTTGCAGGCACTTTTATTGGTTGCAAGTTCGGCTCTAAATTAAAATCTAAAGCGGAATTTATAGGCGGTTTGATTTTAGTCCTTATGGGTTTAAAAATACTGCTTGAACACCTTGGTATAATTAAGTTTTAAATAGCTTTATCACAATAAACGGTTAGTCGAAAGATCTCTTTTCTTTTTAGATTCTATCACTTCGCTTTCGCTCGTTCCAGAATGACTTAAAATATACTTAGCGTTATTCCCCTTTGTCATTCTGGAGCCACAAATGTCCCTGTCATTCTGGAGCCGTCAGGCGATAGAATCTCTTCCAATTTGTCATTCTGGAGCCGTCAGGCGATAGAATCTCTCCCCCGTCATCTTGAGCGTTAGCCGAAAGATCTCTTTTTCCTTTCAGCAAATAAAACACACAAAAAGCCTTGCTATAAGTCGATTAGCAAGGCTTTTATATTATTTTTTATTTTGTTCGTTTTACTTTTTATTCGCCTGTGTAATTATAGGTTATGGTGTAATCACCTGTATAA
>JAFQBR010000211.1 GCA_017399665.1 Clostridia bacterium
ATATAGAAGAGCGTACAGCCACCGTGAACGGCGAAGAAATTGCCCTTACCGTAAGGGAATTTGATATACTGTTCCGCCTGTTATCCTACCCCAAAAAGACCTTTACGCGCTCTACCTTAAAGGCGGACTTTTGGGATTACGATTCTTCGGCAACCAGCAGAACGGTGGACGTTTACATGGCTAAGCTTCGCGAAAAAACTGCCGACTGTGACGGATTTAAAATAGTAACCGTGCACGGACTTGGCTATAAGGCGGTGCTACAATGAGAAAAAAACGCTCCCCTTTAAACTCCTTTAGCTTTAGCGGGGCAATTACCTTCTTTATTTTAATTGCCTTAACGATGCAGTTTGCAATTTTACTTTACGAGTATATTTGTAAGCGCACTACGAGCATACCACTACTTGCTGTTTTAATACTTATAGAAATAATCATTATTTCTGCATTTTGCACCTTTATTGACTGGATTCGCAGAAAATTCACCGTAGAACGCCCAACTAAAAGAATTTTGGACGCAACCGAAAAGATCGCGCAAGGCGATTTTAGCGTTAGACTTGATATTTACCATGACGATTCTAAATATAATCAATACGATTTGATTATGGAAAACCTTAACAAAATGGCTGCAGAGCTACAAAAAACGGAGGTTTTAAAGGTAGATTTTATTTCTAACGTATCACACGAAATAAAAACTCCGCTTGCAGTTATTCAAAACTACGCCACACTTATTCAAAATGAAAATTTAAGCGCTGAAGAAAGAAAAGAATATGCAAAAATTTTAAAGCTTGCTTCTAAAAGAATAACGGACTTAATTACCAATATATTAAAGCTAAACAAGCTGGAAAACCAAGAAATTCAAGAAAAAAAGGAAGTTTTTAGCGTTACGGAAGCGCTTTCTGAAAGTATCGTTGACTTTTTACCTATTATAGAAAGCAAGAATATTAATTTAGAATGCGATTTAGACGATATTAAAATACTTTCTAACAGATCACTTTTAGAAATAGTTTGGAACAACCTAATTTCAAACGCAGTAAAATTTACCCCCGACGGCGGAGATATAAATATTTCACTCAAAAAACAGGAAAACAACCTTAAAATAGAGGTTAAGGACTCCGGTTGCGGTATTTCACCGGAGGTTGGCACAAGAATTTTTGAAAAGTTTTTCCAAGGGGACACTTCACACGCAGCGGAAGGCAACGGCTTAGGTCTTGCTCTTGTAAAGCGCGTAATAGACATTTTGGGCGCGCAAATTTCAATTAATAGCGCAATAAATAAGGGAAGCACGTTTACGGTAATTTTACCTGACTGCATTGAAGAATAACGGTGTTTTTACAACGATTAATTTAACTAAAGGAAATATATTTTATGACGAGCGAACAATTTAATTACAACTACAGCGCTTTAACGGAAGCAGAAAAGCGCGAAATTAACAGCATTAAAAAGAGATACGAAAACAAAGCTGAAGAAAAAGAGGCAAACTTAAACCGCTTAAGAAAATTAGATAACGCCGTTAAAAACGGCTCTGTTATTCCCCCGCTTTGCCTTGGTATTATAGGTTGCTTAATTTTTGGATTAGGCTTAACGATGGTTTTAACTTGGTATTTAACCGTTTGGGGAATTATGGTTGCAGTTATAGGTTGCGCCATAATGTTACCCGCTTACCCCCTTTACAAGTTTTTATTAAAACACTTTAAGGAAAAATACGGTAAGGAAATTTTAAGCCTTTCTAAAAGTCTGCTTAACGAAAAAGAAAACTAATATTTATTAAAAGTAAAACGCACCGCTTTATTTGTTACAAGCGGTGTTTTTTATTGCCCAAAAACCTGTTTTTTGTAAAAAGTCGCGTTTTTTAGCATACGTACCCATCTAATTTTTACAATTCTTTTACAAATAAATAACTTTTTAGCAACTAAACGTTGATTTTTTAATAACGTTTATTTCGTATAATATAGGCGTAAGGTGAAAGCAAGCGCAAATAACTTTGCGAAAAATAAATTTTATTAGGAGATATAAAACCATGAGTATCAAAGAATTTTTCAAGAAAGCATTTTCAGACATGAAGGAAAGCACCAAGCAACAGCACGAAGTAGATAAGGCTAACTTTAAAGCAGCTAAGGCAGAGGCTAAGGCTTCATTTGAAGAGAACAAATTCCACAACTCATATAAAAAAGCAAAGGCTACTGCTAAAAAGAGCTGGGATGAAGCGCATATGAGCGTAGACGAAAGAAAGGCTAAAATGCAAGAAGAACGCGAAAAGCAAATTGCCAGCGCTAACGAAAGAATAGAACAA
>JAFQBR010000212.1 GCA_017399665.1 Clostridia bacterium
ATTGTAAAGTACACCTAAAAAGGCTATAAAAACCCTTCAAGTATATACCTTCGTATATAAATATTAACATTTTTTTAAAATATTAGCAAATAAAAGGTTTAAAAATATTGTAAATTAATAAAAATTGTGCTATAATTACCCATAGTTAAAACAAAATTCCATATATCGGAGGATAAAAATATGCATTATTCCAAAGAAGTCGAACATATGGTTTGCGTTAAGCAAGGTCCTAACCACGGTCCCGCTCCTATTCCTGAAGAAGGAAGATGGGTGCAATCACGCGAAATCACAGACATATGCGGACTAACACACGGCATTGGCTGGTGCGCTCCTCAACAAGGCGCGTGCAAGCTCACCTTAAACGTAAAGAAGGGTATCATTGAAGAAGCGCTTGTTGAAACAATCGGTTGTTCTGGTATGACTCACTCAGCAGCAATGGCATCTGAAATTCTTCCCGGTAAGACTATTTTAGAAGCTCTTAATACTGACCTTGTTTGCGACGCTATCAACACAGCTATGCGCGAACTATTCCTTCAAATCGTTTACGGCAGAACTCAATCTGCTTTCTCTGAAGACGGTCTTCCCATTGGAGCTGGCCTTGAAGACTTAGGTAAAGGCTTACGTTCACAAGTTGGTACTATGTACGGCACAAAAGTTAAAGGTGCAAGATATCTTGAAATGGCTGAAGGTTACGTTACCCGTCTAGCTCTTGATAAAGACATGCAAATTACCGGCTATGAATTCGTTTCTCTTGGCAAAATGACTGACTTTATTAAGCAAGGCTTAGAACCTAACGAAGCTTATAAGAAAGCTCTTGGTCACTACGGCAGATTCGATGGCGCTTACAAATACATCGATCCTCGCCACGAGTAAGGAGGTAACTAAACATGGCATTATTTGAAAGTTATGAAAGACGTATTGATAAAATCAACGCTACTTTAAAAGAATATGGCATTTCTTCTGTTGAAGAATGTAGAGATATCTGCCTTGCTAAAGGTATTGACTGCGACAAAATCGTTCGCGAAACTCAACCTATCTGCTTCGAAAACGCAGTTTGGGCTTACACTGTTGGCGCTGCAATCGCTATTAAGAAAGGTTGCGTAAAGGCTGCTGACGCTGCTGCTGCTATCGGTATTGGCTTACAGTCTTTCTGTATCCCCGGTTCTGTTGCAGAAAACAGAAAAGTTGGTCTTGGCCACGGTAACCTTGGCAAAATGCTTTTAAGCGAAGAAACAGATTGCTTCTGTTTCCTTGCTGGTCACGAATCTTTCGCCGCTGCTGAAGGCGCTATTAAGATTGCTCTTAACGCTAACAAGGTAAGAGTTAAACCCTTAAGAGTTATCCTTAACGGCTTAGGCAAAGACGCTGCTATGATTATTTCTCGTATCAACGGCTTCACTTTTGTTGAAACAAAGTTCGATCCTTATACCGAAACTGTTGAAGTTGTTTACGAAAAAGCTTATTCAGACGGTCCTAGAGCAAACGTTAAGTGCTACGGCGCAGATAACGTTCCCGAAGGCGTTGCTATTATGAAACTTGAAAAAGTTGGCGTTTCTATCACTGGTAACTCAACCAACCCCACAAGATTCCAACACCCCGTTGCTGGTACGTACAAAAAATGGTGTACTGAAAACGGCAAAGAATACTTCTCTGTTGCATCAGGTGGTGGCACAGGTAGAACCCTTCACCCCGACAACATGGCAGCTGGTCCCGCTTCTTACGGCATGACTGACACCATGGGCAGAATGCACGGCGACGCACAATTTGCAGGTTCTTCATCAGTTCCCGCTCACGTAGAAATGATGGGGCTTATCGGTATGGGTAACAACCCCATGGTTGGCGCTACCGTTGCAGTTGCAGTTGCTGTTGAAGAAGCTAGCAAATAATCAGGGATTTTGAGAATTTTTAGTAATCAAATAATATAAAATGAGTTGGACACATCATTTTGGGATTTTTCCTAATGATGTGTCCAATTGTTTTTTAGGAGAATTTGGTTATGAAACGGTTGAAAATGACAAAAAAAAGCACTATTTCTTTCGAGGAAGGATGCACAAAATATCTTGATAATTGCAAACAGCGAAACCTTCGCGCAGGAACGATAAATCATTACAGGCAAAGCTACTCCCAATTTTACAAGTTTTTCGATAAAGATATGCCTCTTTCAAGCATTTGTGAAGAAAATTATAACAGCTATGTTTTATATTTAAGGGAAACTCTATCAAATGACGTCAGCATTAACGCCTATCTTCGCGACTTTATTACCACTATGCACTTTTTAATGAACGAAGGTTACTTAAAACCTTTCAAAATGAAGGCAATAAAGGTAAATAAAACGCACGTTGAAACCTATTCCGATGAAGAACTTACAATTTTACTTAAAAGGCCAAATATCAAAAGCTGCAGCTTCACAGAATATCAATGCTGGGTAATGACTAACTTTTTGTTTTCAACAGGTGTTAGGCAAAGAAGCTTGATAAATATTCAAGTTAAGGATATTGATTTTAGCAATAGCATCATTTATGTAAACATTACCAAGAACAGGCGGCCGCTAATTGTGCCTATAAATAAAACAATGGCTAACATTTTGAGTGAATATTTAAAGCATCGCCAACACGAAAAGCCAACCGATTATCTATTTTGCAATATTTACGGCAAACAGCTTGTAAAAAGCACTTGTTACAACGCTCTTTACACATACAATAAAGCTCGCGGTGTTGAAACAACAGGTATTCACAGATACAGGCACACTTTTGCCAAGCAATGGATATTAAACGGCGGAAACGTGGTTTCTTTATCTCAAATCCTTGGGCACAGCTCGCTTAACATCACCCAAAATTACATCAATTTATTGGTTAGTGATGTTGCAAAGCAAGTACAAGAAATCAATTTGTTAGATAAGTTTACAACAAGGCAACCAATTAAAATGAAAAAATCATCATAACAAAACAAAAAGTTGACAAAATTAATCATCTTCCGACCAACTTTCATCAACTTTTTTCATGTTTTTATTAATTTGTTTTGAAATATTAACAAGTTTTCATTGCAATCACTTATTCATTAAATCAAGCAATGCTTGGTATGAGTTTGCAACACCGTAGCGAACGTTGCCGTTATCTAACATTGCAAATAACTTTTGTGCACATTGAAGTTTTGCGGTTTCAACACCACGATGCTCAGAAGCAACATTGCCAATTTCTAGCGTGGACATTGAGCCCTTAGTTTCGCAAACAAAGTAAACGTATTTAACGCTACCTTCATAAAAAGCAATAGCCCAGTCAGGTGAATAATCACCAATAGGCGTTGGAATTTTGAAAGTTCTTGGAAGTTTTGCATAAACACAAACTTCCCCTTCGCTAAGTTCCATATCGTTTGCAAAATTGCGTTCAACATCACTATCAACAATAACAAAAGGCGTAATATGCTTATCTGCTTTAACGGCTCTATCCCAATTGATTTTACCTTTATCTGCGGTAAAAATATCACTTGAATAGGGTTCTTCTTCCGTAATATTATAGGTTATTGACTCAACTATCATTGTAGCCTTTTGTTCATTAATAAGTCTTGTTGCCTTAGCAATAAATTCTTCTGGATTAGTTTTAAACATAGCAAAAACATCCGATCTAATACCTTGAAGAATTTTAACAACAGTCTTTCTTGTTAAAGTTGTGCCTTGACAAATTTTACCAATTAAATCATAGGTCGCATTTGATGAAGATTTATTATTAAGCGTCTCTGTTTTTGTTCTACCGTCACCAAAATCGGTGGTGTCTGCGCCTTGCGCACCTGTTGTACGAACGTATACAAGCCTTGTTACGTATAAATTTTCATCAATAGACCTAATTGCCTTTTGAATTAACTCTTCGCTATTGAATGAAATGGTGTAAGCATATTTATGGTTAATCTTATTCCAGAGTTCTTGGAATTCCTTTTTAGCAAAGTTTTCGTTTAATTCGTTATCATCAACTGTTGACTTATTAGCTTTTTCAACGTAAGATTCAAGTTCTTTTTCATCAAATATACCCTGAACAAGCTTGTGCACTCCTTCCGCATAAGCTTCAAAACCCAAAGGCATTGGTGCTAACGTATTTTTCTCTTGGTCATTGCGGTAAGCATCTAAAACGTTACCCGCCATATCAACGTAATGATTAGATATTAAATAAAATTGAATAGCCCAAGATTCTTCTTTAGTGATTTCATGCGTAGTGCCGTCTGCAAGTTTAATAACCTTCCCTTCAAAGTATTCTTTAGTTGCCTTTGTAGGTCTATTATATAGCGTATCGCGAATTTCTTTTTGTAGTCCGCCCGCAAAAGACTTGTAACTATCACTAGCAATAACAGTTAAAACGTTTATATCGTGAACTTTTACACCAGTAATAGAGCTATCTATTCTTTCGCCGTTTTTATTAACGCAAAGACGCATACCGCGCCCTACTTCTTGGCGCTTATTAATCTCGCTATTGCTTTGTTTAAGCGTACAAATTTGGAACACGTTAGGATTATCCCAACCTTCACGAAGGGCAGAGTGAGAGAAGATAAAACGCGTGGGTTCTTCAAAAGATAAAAGCCTTTCTTTGTTTTTAAGTATTAATTCGTAAGCAGGCATATCATCGCAAACGCCCTTCTTTTCTACAGAGTTTACAACCCTATTGGTCTTTTTATCTATAGAAAAGTACCCTTTATGTGTGTCTTTTACGTCAATACTCTTTAAATAATCAATATAAGGGCTAACGTCTAAACGGATTTTTTCGTTTAGCACGTCTATGTATTCTTTTTCAAACATAACGCCAAAATCGCCAAGAATTTCATTGCCCTCTTCATCATATTGGCGGTAATGCGCAACTTCATCAATAAAGAAAAGCGATAGGCATTTAATACCCATATTAAAAAGCCTTTCTTCCTTTTCAAAATGTGAAATTATAGTTTCCCTTATTTGAATACGGCGCATATCACGTTCTAAAATATCACCCTGCACCTCACCTGTTGTTAAAACTTGACCGTTAAGTAAGGTTATAGTTTCTGTTTTAGGATTAATATCTGTGATAATATAACCGTTTTTATACTGTTCTAATTTTTGCGTTAAACCATTATTGCCAGCAGAAAGCTCATAAAGATTATCGCCAACGTTAACAATTCTAGTTTCTCTGTTAATGCCTTTTGAATAATTAATTTCAAAAATTATTCTTGCGCGCGGCGGGCGCTTACTATCCACCAAAATTTGCGAAAGATATATAAATCCATCCGTTCCACGTAGGTTTCTAAGTTCAAACCCCTTTACTTCTATTTTTTTAACGAGTTTTTTCTTGTAAGCATCCAGTGCATCTAAAACGTAAATAAGGTTATGAACGTCTTTATGGGTGGCGGAATAGTTAATTGTAAACAAGGGCTTAAAATTGCTTATACCTTGTTGCGTTGCATCACCGCTTAGCTTTTGCGGTTCATCAAGTATTACTATTGGGCGGTTAGCAGAAATAACGTCTATAGGCCTACGGCTTGCAAATCTATCTTGCTTACTGTAAATAATTCTTGCCGCCTCATTTTTAGCCCCTTCCTTTAGTGAAGACGCAAACGCCTGACTGTTTATAATCATAACGTAAATATCTTTACTGGAAGAAAAATTATCAAGTTCTGTTAAGTTATTACTACTGTAAATAAAATAACGAACCTTTTTACCGTATTGTTCAAAGAAGTGTTCTTCCATTACCTGGAACGACTTTTTAACCCCTTCACGAATAGCAATAGACGGAACAACAACTATAAACTTACTCCAACCATATTTTTTGTTGAGTTCAAACATGGTTTTTATGTAACAGTAGGTTTTACCTGTTCCTGTTTCCATTTCTATATCTAAAGCGCAACGGCAACCATCAAACGGAACGGAAAGCGTTGCAGACTGCTTTATATTATTTGAAAGCTGTAATGCCCTGATATTATCTAAAAGTTGAGCGTTAGAAAGCTCGATAGGCGCATTTGCAAATCCGCTACCGTCTTCTAAAGCAACCTCTGCCCCTTTTAAAAGGTTAATTTGAACACCAGTCTCTCTTTTACCTAAGTCTCTTAAATAAGAAACTTTATCATTAAAAGATTGGCCGTCAAAACATTTAACAACAGCATCAACCGCTTCTGTCTGATATTTTTGTATTTTAAACTTAAATTTCATAATAAAAACCCATAGCTAATTCTTTTCTTTGGTTTGTTTAATATCCATAAATCCTTTCAAATTATTAAACCTAATATTTTCAAATCCTATTCGTTCTAAAACGTCAATAACTTTACAATTTATAATTTCTTGTAATGAATTACCAAGTTCAATAAGTTCAGACTCTTTGCATATATCATTTCTTTGATAACTTAAAATATTTAACAGTGCAATTGCTTGAGATATATCTTTTTCATAAGTAGAGTCATTAATTAATAGCAAGTTTTGCTGTTGTTTTGCATTTTTCCACAATTCATTAAACTGTTCTCTAAATTCTATAATAGAATTATTATATTCTTTAAGCAATTCTTTAACTTTATTTTGTTTTCTGTGCAAATCAAGTTCTTCTGTTGATATTATTTCATTATTAGATATTACTGGAGCAATAAAAACTTTTACCTCTTTAATAATATCAACATATTTTTGAATAAGTTCAGCGATAGTTAAGTTTTCGTACTTAACTGTTTCCTTATCAATAATTTGATAAAATTCCCTTACAAAGAGATTCAAAACCATCATTAAAGAATTGATTTTAAAATATAATTGCGTATGTGCAATTTGAAATATCCTTTTGCTTTGTTCCGTTTTATTATGTGAATTTCTACAATCTAATGCAAAACCTAAAACAATAGCGCCTATTAAACTTGCCCCAACACTACAAGAAACAATACACCAAGCATTATCTTTATTTATGAAATACAAACCGATTAAAACTATAGAGATAAATAAGCCTGTTCCATAAATACCATAGTGAATACCTGTTTTCTTAATAAATAATGATTTTATTTTTTTAAATATGTCTTTACACATTCTTACAACACCTTGATTTGAGTATTTGGTGAATAGGTTGCTAAAATTTGACTTAAGTTTGCGCGAGTGGAATCTTCTGTAAATGAATTATCCCTAAATACTGCATATAAAGGCTTAATATCTGCTATTGCTTTAACAACTTCTTCTGTAATTTCTTTATCGA
>JAFQBR010000213.1 GCA_017399665.1 Clostridia bacterium
TCACAACAAAGGGTTGATAAAATAAGTTTTATATACTTCGTAATAGTTTGTTATTTGCAAATTTTTACAATTCCAACGTACGGCAAGTACGCTTCCTTGCAAAAATTTACAAATGCCGCCTCTTACTCGCATCTAAAACTTCTTTTAGTTTTTATCTAAAGTAACTTTATCCCTTTAAAAAAATCAACCATTGTTTGTGACATCGCCTATTTTAATTAAAAAGCCATTCGAACGTGTGGTGTTTTTTTCTCGCGCCTGGGAAGATTTAAAAGCTCCCTTGCAAGGTCAACGTAGTATCTGTAATTTTCTATGCTTACACCGTTAGGAATTCTATGATCCAAACCAAAAACGCAACCACCTGTTTGCATTAACGGTTGAAGTTTATATTCCAATTCTTTTCGGATATCTTCTTTTGTTCCCCTTAAAGCATGTTTGTCAATTCCACCCTTAAAGGCAATTTTATTTCCGTATTTTTTACGAAGCTCAACGATATCCATACCGGCAGCAGGCTCTAAAGGATAAAATACGTTTACACCGCATTCAATAAGACTGTCAAATTGCCGTTGATTATCGCTTTACAAGACAAAACGTAACCGTCACGATCAACAGTTGCACCTTTAATTTTACCTTCAATTATCTTAACTTTACATTTACCACAATTTCCTTGCCCACCACAAAATGCAGGTATAAAGAAACCACTTTTTGCAAGCACCTCTAAAAGACTTTCGCCTACTTTGCAAGATATTATTTTGTTTTGCGGTAAAACCTTAATTTGACTTTCCATAATGATAGCGCACCAAAATCCTTTTTTTAATTATAACAAAGCATATTTTAAAAATCAACAGTAATTTTTAAATTTAGCCTCAATTATTTTATTTTTTAAAAAAATTATGCTATAATTTAGGCATGATTAAATTTTTAGTTGTTAGGCACGGTCAAAGCGTTGCCAATGAAAAAGAAATATTTGCAGGTGTTTCAAACGTCGAACTTACAAATATTGGCATACAGCAAGCTGAACTTGCATGTAATTATTTATTAGATAACTTTACTATTGACGCAGTTTATGCAAGCGAACTTCAAAGAGCTAGAAATACTGTTAAAAAAATAAGCGATACTTTAAACATACCCTTAGGTACTTTACCCTGCTTTAACGAAGTTAACGGTGGCGTCTGGGAAGGAGTGAATTTTCACGAAATTTATAAAATTTATACCCAAGACTTTACAAGTTGGCTTACTGACATTGTTAATACTCGTTGCACCGGCGGAGAATCCTTTAAAGAGGCATCATTACGTGTTTATAACGGGCTTGTAGAATTAGCAAAAAAACCTGAAAACAATGCAAAAACCATCGTTATAGGCGCTCATGCATGTATTATTAGAGCCCTACTTTACAAAGTTATGAATTTAACTGATGAAGAATGCAATAAAATGGGCTGGGTTCCGAATGCATCTACCACTACTATTATTTACGATAATGGTAAATTTGAAGTTACAGAGCTTGGATATAACGGATATCTTGGAGATTTAAAAACACAACTACCAAAACACGTATAATATAAAAAGTAAAAACGCAACTACGGTTGCGTTTTTTTGTTTGTATTATTTCTTAATTATACTAATTAAATTTTCTTCAAGACATAGGGTTGGAAAAACTATTGTTAAATAGCCATTACTAACGGATATTTCACTTTCTTTACCGATAAAGCTATTGCTTACGCCTAAAGGAAAATCGGATGAAAGAGTACCGTCACTAAGCTCATACTTAAGTCCTGAAATATTTACACCATTTGCTGTTTTTTCGCTAGCAAACACAGATATTGTTCCTTTTGCTTCTTCAGTAAATTTTACGCTCATTTTTTCGCTAATCACGGTAATTACTTGCTCTCCGTCAAACAAAAAGCCATTTAAGCCCTGCCTTGCAAGGTAAATCAAGGATTGAAGGTTTGCAAAGGTGTGGTCAAATCTTCCGCCCGTACAAGCTAAAAGTAAAAAATCTGTTGCGCCAAGATTTATCCCCTCTTGAATACATACAAAAGTATCCGTTTCATCCTTTTCTACCTTCAATTTTTTGACCATACAATTCTGCGGTTGAAAATCACAGGAATCCAAATCGCCAACAAGCAATGTAGGATTAAGGTTTATTTTGTTCAAATAGCGATATCCGCCGTCAGAAGCTATTACGATATCGCATTTTTCAAGCAATTTTAAATTGTTTTTCTGTTCACCTGCGCCAACAATTGCGCATATTTTACCACTCATATTTTCTAAAAGGAATACAATGCCATTCCAAGGCCCGCTGAAATAATAATTAAAATAATCGGTGAAATAAATTTTTTCTTCCAAAAATAATATGCAAGATAAATAATTCCAACTATTGCAAAAACTATTATTCCTTTAAGTTCAATACTAAAAGTTGAGGTAATATCTGCAATTCCAAACAGCGTTTTTAAAGTCATTGTTATACCTGTTGAAAGTATAAGAGCCAAAGCAACAGGTCTAATACCCTTTAAAACCGCCTGAACTGCTGGGTATTTTACTAAGTTTTTCATTATGGCAACAATAAGCAAAATGATTATAAACGATGGCAATACAACACCTAAAGTAGCTAATATTGAACCTAAGAGCCCAGCTTGAGTTGAGCCAACGTATGTTGCCATATTGATTGCTATCGGTCCTGGCGTTGATTCTGCAACCGCTATAAAGTTCATAAACATTTCTTCCGTTAGCCAACCGTTTTCTAAAACAGCTTCTTGAACCAAAGGAATCATTGCGTATCCACCGCCAAAAGTAACTGCACCGATTTTTAAGAAGGTTAAGAACAATTTTAAATAGATATTCATTACTTAGCCTCCTTTTCGTCATTTTGAGTATTGTTTTGTTCAGCTAGGTTTAAGTTTTTTACTTTTTCATCTGCAAATTTTACAGCATAAAAAATAAGACCTACAAGCGCGCCTATTAAAATATAGTAAACGGAAGAAAAATCAACCGCTAAAAATGAACAAACTAGGGTTGCAATGCAAACTGCAGTAAAGATACAAACTGAAAATATACTCTTCTTACTTTTTACAAACATCTTAATACCCGCAGAAAGTATTAAGAATGCAACGCAAGCTTGTATACCCTTAAAAGCATACTTAACTAATGTAAATTGTAAAAAGGCGTTGAAAAATAGGGAGATAATGTAAACAATTATAAGCGAAGGCAAAACCATACCTAACGTTGCAAAGATAGAGCCCAATACTCCTGCAACCTTATAACCTATATATGTCGCACTGTTTATTGCTATTGGACCAGGAGTTGATTCTGCAATTGCTATAAGATCGGTAAATTCTTCCCTTTCGATCCACTTTTTGTTGCCAACAAATTCATTTTCAAAAACTGCTACCATAGCGTATCCACCGCCAAAAGTAAACAGCCCTATCTTAAACATTGTTAAAAAAAGTTTAAGTATACGGGTAAATTTTTCTTTTTTCATATTGCCTCACTAAATGCTTTTTACAAATTTATCCACGATTTCAACGTATTTTTTTGTTGCAAGTTCACAGTAAGTAACAAAGTCCATATCGTCACAGTCATCACTAACTGACTTAATTAAAATACATGGAACATCATTTTTTAAACAGGTAATTAAAATACCGGCACTTTCCATTTCGCAAATGTCTGCGCCAAAGTTTTTAATAAGCATCTCTTTATCTTCTTTTCTTGAAACAAACAAATCTCCAGATGCGCAAACAGCTGTTTTAATCGTATTATCTAAAGATAAAAGTTGGTCTATAAGTCGATTATCAGCACTTATGTATGGTGAATTATTCATATATACACCAGGCGCTGTACCATCTATTTCAGAAGTATCGAACTGATAATGAACAACACTTTTTACAACAACTGTATCTAAAAGTTTTAAATCGCTACTAAGCTTTCCGCAAACGCCAAAGTTAATCACTAAATCAACGTTGAATTTAGTAAGCAAATACTGAGTGGCAGCTGCTGCAGATATTTCTCCTACACCTGATTTTACAATATACAATTCTTTATCATAAGCTGTTGCCTTCCAAACGTCATAGGCTTGCTCGTTTAATTCAATAAGGTCGCCAAGCGTTTCAAAATAGCTTTTAAGCTCTTTGCTCATGGCAACAATCATTCCAATTTTTTTCATATAATTTACCTTCCTTTGGCAGATTTTTTAAATAAACCGTATAATACAGTATGGTGAAAGTATTTATCTACAATAACACAAAAAATGCAACAAATTACACAGCAGTCTTAAATAAATTAAACACTCCATACGTTTTATCGCAAGATATAAACGACATCTGCGATTGCACTCATCTATTACTTTGCGGTGGAGGTGACGTACATCCGGCATTTTACTGTCAACAAAATCTTCACTGCAAAAACATTGAAGTAATTCGCGATTTAAAAGAATTTTACTTAATCAATTATTTTTTTTGCAATAACCTACCAATTTTAGGCGTATGCCGTGGAATGCAAATTTTAAACTTATATTTTGGAGGCACGTTGCGCCAAACAATAAAAGATAAAAATTTGCATTTTTGCAAAACTAAAGATTGCTTTCATTTCGTAAATATCGTTGGCGGTTTTTTAAACGAACTTTATAACGATTGTTACTTAGTCAATTCTTCCCACCGACAATGTGTTGATAAACTTGGAAAACATCTTGTGCCTATTGCATTTTCAGATGATTTGATATGTGAAGGCTTTGCCCATAAAAACAATAAAATTATTGCTGTGCAATTTCATCCAGAAAGGCTTGATATAAGCCCGGAATATATTTATAAATACTTTGTTTCATTACAATAAGTTTGCCTATAGGTCGATTATCGGCACTTAACTTAAAATAGATTTTATCCAAATAGGCAGTTTTTTAACAAACTCAATATTGCTATTGGACTGTTTTATCATCTCTAAAAAGATTTCACTTACGTTACTTTTAGCAGATAAATTTGACCTGAATTTATACATTGCTTCAATTTTTTCTTCCGGTAAAATAAGCTCTTCCTTTCTTGTACCGGAACGCAAAATATCTATTGCTGGAAACACTCTTTTTTGTGCAAGCTCGCGCGAAAGCATAATTTCCATATTTCCCGTTCCCTTAAACTCTTCATAAATAATATCATCCATGCGACTACCCGTTTCAGTAAGTGCGGTTGCAATAACAGTTAAAGAGCCACCTTCTTTAAGATTTCTCGCA
>JAFQBR010000214.1 GCA_017399665.1 Clostridia bacterium
GGTATAATATATTCCGCGTTTAACTCCTCATCTGAAATTAGTGATGCTATTGCGTATGCAGATGCAATTTTCATTTCTTCATTAATACAGCTTGCGCGCGCATCTAACGCGCCGCGGAAAATTCCGGGGAATGCAAGAACGTTGTTTATTTGATTGTTAAAATCACTTCTGCCCGTTCCAACTACCCTTGCGCCAGCCTTAAGCGCTAAATCGGGTGCAATTTCAGGTACGGGGTTTGCCATGGGAAATACTATTGCGTCACTATTCATTGATACAACCATTTCTTCACTTACGATATTAGGCGCAGAAACACCAATAAATACGTCTGCCCCTTTCATAGCGTCTGCTAAACTACCTTTTAGGTTTTGCGCGTTGGTTTGCTTAGCAAGCTCTGCTTGCGCAAAGGTCATGTTTGGCATGCCGTCATATAAAATACCTGCTCTATCGCAAACAAGCATATCTTTTACACCAAGTTTAAGCAAAAATTTAGAAATTGCTACCCCGGCAGAGCCTGCGCCGTTAATTACTACGCGCACTTTGCCAATATCCTTTTTAACAACCTTTAACGCGTTAATAAGCGCTGCGCCCAAAACTATTGCCGTGCCGTGCTGATCGTCGTGAAAAACGGGAATATCGCAAATTTCTTTAAGCTTTTGCTCTACTTCAAAACAACGCGGTGCAGAAATATCTTCTAAATTTATACCGCCAAAGCTACCTGAAATTAAGTAAATTGTGCGAACAAGCTCGTCAACGTCCTTACTCTTTATGCAAAGCGGAATAGCGTCAACGTCGCCAAACGCCTTAAAAAGAAGGGCTTTACCCTCCATAACGGGCATTCCTGCAACAGGTCCAATATCGCCAAGCCCTAAAACAGCCGTTCCGTCAGTAATAACCGCAACGGTATTCCAACGGCGGGTTAGCTCGTAGGACTTGCTTTCATCCTTTTGGATTTCTAAACAAGGGGTAGCAACACCGGGCGTGTATGCAAGTGATAAATCGGTTTTATCTTTAACCTCAACTCTTTGGGCTACTTCAATTTTTCCGCGCCACTCGTAGTGCTTTTTTAATGATTCTTCTGCGTAATTCATTTAAAATGCCCCCTTTAAATTACTTTTCCCACGGGAATACGTATTGCGTAAGACCTAATTCATCGCGAACCTTAATCATTTCTTGCTGTACGGATTCGTTTATAGGCACACCGCTATCCTTGCGCTGTTGCCAAATAAGCCATTCCTTTTCGCCTGCAGTATAAATTCTTTCTGCATCAGGCGCTTTTTTAGAAGCTCTTATCGCGCGCAAAATATCCCCTGCTTTTTTACGGCAAACATCTTCGCCCATAAAATGGTCGGTGTCGATTGCTATAAAGAAGTGACCTAAATGATAGGGACGTATATTGCCGTTTTCGTCCTTTCCGTTAAGATCCTTACCGTACATACCGTCTTGAAGTACAGCAGAAAGCATTTCAACAACTAGCGCAAATCCATACCCCTTATAACCGCCAAGCTCTTCGCCAATACCACCAAGAGTGGTAAGGGCTGCCGTGCCGTTACGTATCTTTTTAAGCGCCACACCTGCATCCCCTTCAACAGGTTTTCCGTCAATATCAATAATAGTGCCGGGGTGTACGTTTTCGCCAATGCGCTCGTAATATTCAACCTTTCCGTTTTGTGTAATTGAGGTTGCGCAGTCAAATGTAAAATCAAATTCTTCGTCGGTGGGAATACCAACCGTATAAGGGTTAGTACCAAACATACCCTCTACACCAAAAGTAGGTGCAACCGAGGGGCGCGCGTTCGTACCCGTCATACCGATACAACCTGCTTTCGTTGCCATATTTACGTAGTAACCTGCAATTCCGTAGTGGCATGAATTTCTAACCGCTACCATACCCATACCAAACTGCTTTGCCTTATCAATAGCCATTTGCATTGCGCGATAGCCTATTACCTGCCCCATGCCGTGGTGGCCGTCTACAACTGCCGTTGTTGGCGTTTCTTTAATAATTTCAAACTCAGTAACAGCCTGCTGAATGCCCGCCTTAATTCTATCTATATAAATTGGTTTAAAGCGGTTACAGCCGTGCGATTCAATA
>JAFQBR010000215.1 GCA_017399665.1 Clostridia bacterium
GATTTTTTCTTCAATAGAAATATTATCGCTGTAACTAAGCGTAAAATTACTTGGCTTATCACATAATTCAACCACCTTTTCTGCAAGAGAAATTGCGCCTGCTCCACCTTTTGCCCAACAATCGCAAACCGTAGCTGTAATACCCTTTTCTTCGCAAAGTTTAAGCAAGCAATCTATTTCATTTTGAGTATCGTTTATAAACTTATTAACTGCAACAACGCAAGGCAAATTATAAACCTCTGTAATATTGTGATAATGTCGCAGTAAATTCGCAACTCCAGCCTTTAAAGCTTCAATGTTTTCAAGTGTTAAATCCTCTTTTCTAACCCCACCGTGCATTTTTAACGCACGAATGGTAGCAACAAGTACTACTGCATTAGGTTTCAACCCTGTCTGTCTGCATTTTATATCAAAAAACTTCTGTGCACCAAGGTCTGCACCAAAGCCAGCCTCGGTAACGGCATAATCACTAAGAGCTATTGCGGTATTAGTTGCAATAAAAGAATTACAACCGTGTGCAATGTTCGCAAAAGGCCCACCGTGAACAATCGCCGGAGTTCCTTCAAGCGTTTGCACTAAATTAGGATTAATAGCGTCCTTAAGCAACGCAGTCATTGCCCCTACAGCTTTTAAATCCCCTGCAGTTACCGGTTTATTATCGAAGGTATACCCTATAATTATTTTTGCAAGCCTTTCTTTTAAATCCTGAATATTTTTTGAAAGGCAAAACACCGCCATTATTTCGGATGCTACTGTAATATCAAAACCGTCAGTCCTTGGGACGCCGTTTGTTGCACCGCCTAATCCGTCGGTAATCACTCTTAATTGGCGGTCATTCATATCAACACATCTCTTCCAAGTAATACGATTAGGATCAATATTAAGTTCATTTCCCTGATAAATATGATTGTCAATCATTGCGGCAAGTAAGTTATTAGCACAGCCAATAGCGTGAAAATCCCCTGTAAAATGTAAGTTTATATCTTCCATAGGAACTACTTGTGCATAACCACCACCCGTCGCGCCACCTTTTATCCCAAAAACAGGGCCAAGTGATGGCTCTCTTAAAGCAACTACTGAATTTTTACCAATAGCTCTAAGTCCATCGGCAAGACCAATAGTCGTGGTTGTCTTACCTTCCCCTGCGGGTGTTGGCGTAATAGCAGTTACAAGAATAAGCTTACCTTTTTTGTTGTTCTTTGTTAAAAAATTAGCGTTTATTTTCGCTTTATACTTACCATAGTGCTCTACGTATTCTTTATCAATGCCTAATGAGGAAATAATTTTTTCAATTGGCTTTATTTTTGTTTTCTGAGCTATTTCAATATCAGTTAAATATTTCATTTTATCTCCTCGATTTTTCTTTTTTTCAAAGAAAAGAGGCTGAAAAATAGCCTCTTCATCTTATTTTTTACTTTTTGCCGAACATTCTTCTTATAAATGAAGGTAATTCATTTCTATCGTCTGAACTGCTTGAATTTTGACTGTTATCAATTTCAGGTTCCTTTGGACGAACAAATTCTTGGCGTTTGGGCTGTTCTGGTTGAATTGCGTGTCTTTGTATTGATGGAGCAACTCTTTGAGGTTGTTCTGGTTCAGCTTTGGGCAGTTCTGCTCTATGGTTTACCCTGTTATCGCCAGCCAAAGTTCTTTCAGCCCTTTGGATTACTTCTTGATTTACAGGCTGAGTTTGAACTATTACCGGACGCGCAGGTTTGTTCTCCATATTTTCTTGCGCCTTTTCTTTTTTGCTAAAACCTGTTGCAATGAGAGTAATTATAACTTCTTCTTTAATATCGTCGTTAATATTTGCACCAAAAATTATGTTTGCAGAATCGTCTACTATATTTTGAACGACCTTTGCAGCTTCGTAAACTTGACCTAAGGTCAGGTCACGCCCACCTGTAATATTAATAATTACACCGCTTGCCCCTTCAATTGTTGTTTCAAGTAGTGGACTAGAAACCGCTTGGCGAACAGCTTCGACAATACGATTTTCACCTTTTGCCCTACCTACGCCCATATGTGCAAGACCTTGATTTGCAATAATCGTTCTTACGTCCGCAAAGTCAAGATTAATAAGTGCAGGAGTAGAAATTAAATCCGCAATACCGCAAACACCCTGACGTAAGTTATCATCTGCAAAAGTTAAAGCCTCTACCATAGGGGTATCTACGGGAAGAGCTTCCAATAACTTATCGTTAGGAATAATTATAATTGTGTCAACATATTTTGCAAGACCGGCGCACGGCTGATAATCGAGGAAGCCATGAAGGAAGACGACCGACCGCTGTTTGTATGTCTGC
>JAFQBR010000216.1 GCA_017399665.1 Clostridia bacterium
AATGGCCCTTTCCCGCGCGGGATTGGCACATGTAAAAATAGCCGTCGTAATAAACCACCTCTGGTGCGTAAGAGCCGTGAGAGGTTGCCTCCGTATCCGCAACGGCAAGACCGGCATAGGTCCAATTTATCATATCGTCGGATACGAATACCTTAACACCCTTAAAGGCGTCGTTCGTTGAGGGATACATATAATACTTACCGTTCCAACGCATAACGAAGGGGTCGCCGATACCGTAATCCTTACCGCCCGTCCAATTATTCGGGCCCCATTGACCTTCTATATCACGCTGATTAACGTATCTTTCGCTAACGGTGGGCGTAAACTCTATCTCCTCCCCCCTAACGAAGCTATCCTCGCCAGAAGACTGCGTTTCATCCCCACAGGAGCAAGCGCCTGCCGTAAGTATTGAAAACCCTGTTAAAAAAGCCAAAATCTTTCTCCCTTTCATAAATTACCTTTTGATTAATTAGTCCTTAAATTAAGGTATTAAAATATTTTGAATATGCGGAATAGCGTTTACTACTCCGCATATTCTTTTTTGTTACTTAATTAGCCGTGTAGCTAACGTTTAAGAGCAAAGCTTACGCAATGATGTTGCTAAAGCAAATGATATTTGAGTGATACTCAAATGATGTTTTGCTACCGCAAAATGATGTTCGCACCCGCGCGAATTTAGGGATGGCTCTTATTATAGAATAAGGCTTCGCCGATAGCGCAAGCTACCCTCATCTTTATTTTTAATAAGCCTTAGATGCGAGTTAGAGTGGTGAAACCGAGCATTGACCGACGGGAGTTTACTTGGCGTAAATGACCGAGGGCAAGCGCAAGGCTTCGCCGCTATAACGAAGTATATAAGGCTTATTAAGCGCTTATTTTTAAATTCTTAAACACTACAGCCGCACCGTTAGTGTAAAGACCGATCTTACCTGCAGTAAAGGGGTTAGCATCTGAAGTCTTGATTAGTAGAGCGCCATCTGCCCAAACGCTAATTTGATTACCCCTTACCTGAATTTTAAGGGTAATAAACTTATCGCTCGTCTTATAGGGGTTATCTCCGCCTGCAACGGTTTGCATATTTGAAGAACCGTCTGCAAAGTTAAGTCTTTCTAATCTTACGTAGTTATTGTTAATAGATACGTAATAGCCTTGAATGCTAGTGTAGTTATCGTGTGAAGATGCTGCGTAGTTTTTAGCGTGGAATACGATACCTGCGGTAGAAGTTCCGGTTGCGCCTTCTAGCTTAACGTCTACTTCTAAGGTAAAGTCTGTAATAGTGTTATCGCCAAAGTATACTAGCTGACGAGTACCTGCTTTTGCATAGTGACCGCCCTCTTTAATCTTCCAAATAGTCTTATAGTCTGCGCCCTTTTCTGCGTAATTATCAAGAGCGTTTTCATAAGAAGGAGTTACGTTAGAAACTTCAACGAATCTAAATCCAACGATATTAACCTCCTTACGGTCGATATTTTCAATGCGAACGGGGGTAATACCTGCGGTAACGTCAAATTCGCCAACTAATGCCTTAACGTAATCACTTTCATAACCTGCAACGGTGGGAAGAGTACAACGCCAAACCGTTCCGTTATAAAGCTTAACGCCAATCTTCTTGCCTGCATCTTCCGCTCTATAGATAAGCTCTAAGCCGTATCTGCCAGCCTTGTGGAAGTTGGTTAAGTAGGTTGCGTAATCA
>JAFQBR010000217.1 GCA_017399665.1 Clostridia bacterium
GTAATGCAGAAATTGTAAAAGCTACTTCACGTCTTAACCCTTCTTATGAATTTTCTACAATAGAAGATAACAGCTTTGTTGAAAACGTAGATAGAGCGTCTTTACTTAATTTTTCTTTTAACAAAAAATATTTTAAGGAATATTCGCTTGAAAAGGGCGTTTTTACTGCAACTGTTACCGGTTATTATTTAGACGAGTTTTTAAACGGTGCTAAAATTACTATCAAGGGTGATGCAAACGTTGTATTGACCTTTGAAAACGAAATTTTAAAATCGGCAGAAATTGCATTTAAGCTTCAATCGGGAAAACAGGTTAAAATGACTGTCGAATGTAAATATGAGGAGAATAACTAGTATGAAAAAATTAGTAAGTGTATTATTGATTATTGCGCTTGCTTTAACTGCGTTCGGCTGTGATGCTCTTTTTGGGCAAGGGCAAAAACAGCTGGCTACGCCAACAGGCGTAACTGCATCTGATACAGGCTTGATTTCTTGGCAAGCAGTAGAGGGCGCAACGGGGTATAAAGTAACTATTAACGGACAAACTTACACTTCAACAACAACTTCTTATCAGGTATCTAGTACAGAAAATGACTTTACTTACAGTATAGTTGCAACGGCAGAAGGGTATACGGACTCTCTTCCTACGCAAACTTATACTTTTGAAGGTAAGGGAATAACCCCACCCGAGCCACCGGTTTATAATATCACCGTAGGTATTACTGCTCCCGACCAAGTAAAAAGCGGTGAAACTGTAAAACTAACTGCAAACGTACAAGGCACGGTAGACGTATCCGTTACTTGGACTATTATTGAAGGTGGCGACGTTGCTACTATCGATAAAAAGGGCAATCTTACCGCAAGTGAAGTTACAGGCGATAAGGTTGTTAAGGTAGAAGCTAGAAGTAAGGTAGATACAAACGCTTATGCAACCAAGGTTTTAACAATAGTAAGTAAGCCCGACTTAACGCAGGATATGCTTGACGCTATTAAAGACGACTATATTGCGTTTAACGGTTACATAAACATTGACCTTTACGACGATTCTTCACTTTCTGCATCTAAAGACCCAGAACAAACCTACACAAGCATTATTCAAACGTCAATGAACGGTGTTAACTGGTATGCCGAATACGAAAACGCTACCACAGGCTATATGACTCCCGTTTATTATAAAAATGATAATAATAAGCCTTGTCAGGTTGGTCTTAACTACATGAATGAAGAAGAATACTTCCCCATGACAGATGACTACGGTTACGAATACACTTGGGAAGAAGCAGGTCTTTACAACAACTTTAAAACTCTTTCAGTAAGCGACTTTACCTTTGACACGGAAAGCTGGAGATGGGTATACACAGCAGGCGATACTAATTTAGTTTCAAGAGTAATCGCATCTGCAAACCCATACGATTTTTCTACCGATAATTTTGCTCTTATTATAGAAAACGGCGAAATTTTAGGTATTTATGCTAAGAGTAAACCTGATTATACTATTGCAGTAGGCTATAAGGCAATTCAACACCTTTACGCATCACTTATTTGTGGTGAAGACGTTGTAACAGTTCCAACTATTGCTAAGTATACTCACGAAGATATTCACGACGATTTAAATACTGCTATTGCAAATATGCAAGCATTAAATAGCTACAAAGTAGAATTACTTGACTTAAACGTTAACTATACAGGCACAGGTTATACGGAAACGGGTTTTGTAGAAACAATTACTCCAGACCTAATAAGTTATAGACCTTACGTTATGAAGCAAAGCACTTCAGGCAGTGAACGCTACTTTACACCTAACGGTGACTACGGCTATAAGCTAATGCGCGACGGTTTATACAACGCTTACTTTAACAGCGCAGACGGCTATCTTGCAAGCAGAGCATACGCAGGCGATATGTCTGCAGCAAAGCCCACCTTTGCATTTGCAGGCGAAATTTTCCGTGAATACTACGTAAACGAAGACGGTTCAGTTGATTATTACGTAAACGATGCTATGGCATCAGTTGCATCAACCTTCTTCTACGGCGTTGGTAATGATATTAATCTTTACGGTATATTTGCAACCCGAGGCTATACCTCTGAAACAGACTCTTTCACACCCTTTGTAACGGTTAAGGACGGTTATATTACTGAAGCTTGCTTCTACTATAATATCGGCGGACTTATGTACGGTGTAATCGAGCTTGTTTACAGCGACTTTAACAGTGCAACCGTTGAAGCAGAATATCAACCCACGTTTGAAACAAGGGAAGTACCCACTTCTTGGGCTCAGCTTGAAATTATTCAAACTGAAGGTACCGGCAGTTCAACTGACGACGACGTTCCCGTAAACGCTTTAGAATATTTTAAGAGGGCATTTGGCGACGAAAATATTGCAGACCGCATGCCTTTCTTTGGCGAAGTTCTTGGCGACGCTTACGGCTTTGGTCTTACCACCTATTACAGACCTGTCGGCTCGCAAATTATGAAAGCGGCAGTAGTGCTTTATTACGACGTACCACTAGATACCGACTATACGATTACAAGTTCTATCGTAGCCGTTCAGGAATACTTAAAAGATCAAGGCTTTACACAAAGTCAAACGGATTCAACAACCTTTGTAAAGGGCGATATTGCAGTTGTTCCAATGGACGAAAATCTTGACTTTATGATTTACGTTTACAAAATCTAAAGCCTATTAACTTTAAAAATTAAAAAATCTTTATATAAAAGAGGTAAAAAAATGAAAAAATTATCATCTATTATGAAGAAGATTGTAACTCTTTGTTTAGTTGCAATTCTTAGCTTGGGTATGTTTGCCTGTGGTGGCGGAGAAACCTCCAACACAAACGATTCAAGTAGCTCAAGCGGTAGCGGTAACGTTACCCCACCTGCTCCTGCAGTATCAATCACGCTAACAGCAGATAAGGACAGCATTAAGGTTGGCGAAGAGGTTAACCTTACAGTTGTTGTTACCAACAGCGACAATACTGCTTACGAATGGTCTGTTTCTGAAAACGGCAAAGATATCGTTCAAATTGCAGATAACGTTCTTTCTGTAAAAGAGGGCGCAACCGTTAAGTTCGATACCCCCGTTACAGTAACTGCAACTGCTAAGGCAGACAGAAACGCATTTGCATCAAAAACCATTACTATTATTGCTCCCGTTACACCCGGTAGAGTAGGCGATCTAACTTCAGGTATGATTGAAGCAATCGGTAATCCTTCTATCACGGTTACAGGTACTTTAAAGGACGTTTACGTTGATAACTATCAATCTTACTTAAACTACGAAAACGTTTACGAAATGAACGTTGAAATGGAAGAAGGTAAGTGGAAAGGCGCTTGGAGAGTTGCCGGCGACGAAGCTTATATTACTGATAGCTACCGTAAAGGCGCAAAAGAAGGCGTTAAGGATTATAACGGTAATATCGGCCACGCGATGGAAAAGATTTATATTAACAAAAATAACGAAAAAGACATTTCTACTGTTAAGGATTATATGTCTTTCCCTGCAGTTTGGGAATCTCAACACCTTTGGAACCACCTTGCAAACCTTGACGTAAACGAATTCGTTTACAATCCCGATAACGGTTTATACGTTTACACAGTAAAGGAAAACGACGTAGATAGCTTATATTTAATGACCTATCTTTCTTACTCACTTACACCTATACTTGCAGATACTTTAGTTGAAATTGCGTTTGCAGTAGACGTAGAAGCTGGCGCAATCACTTCTTTAATTGGTAGAACGGAAACTGTTTATTACGGTTTAGATGAAGCAAGTGGTGAATACGACGCTTCTTTAGATACTATTATTGAATTACAATTTTCTAACGTTGGTTCAACAACCGTTTCAGATCCTACTCCTTATACAGCTCCTCAACACGCAAACGAGCTTGAAGAAGCTTTAAGCGAAATGAAGAATGCTACAAGCTATACTTTTGATATTGCAGATAACGCTATGTCAGCACCTTCAGGTGACGGAAGCGATTACGATATGTACGGCGTAGCTATCGGTAATACTGCAACAGGTAAGGTTGGTACAAAGGGTACTGTTACAGAAGATAGAATTTTAATTCACGAAACAGGTAAATACTCTTACGGTATGGACGATAAGCTATTTTACCACAGCTATCGCGGTTACGTTCAAAACGACGACGGTACTTACGATTATTTTGAAAACAATAACATGGGTATTTTAGTTGGTAAGAGAAAATATACAGGTAATATGCTTGACGCTATGCCCGGCTTTGATTTCTCTGCAAACGTATTTGAATATGGTGGAACAGAAACCGTTGCAGTTGGTAACACATATCTTCCCGTACACAAATTCGTTCTTCGCGAAAATTCAATTACAAGAGAAGTTGGTATGGAACTTTGCATCGACGGTAAAGACGCATCTGCTTTAGCAAAAGCAAAACTTACAGTTTGGGTAATGGTAGACGGCAACGGTAACGCGCATCTACAAAAAGCATCTGTTCCTTACGATCTAGTAAGCGGAACGTACACAGGTACTTACGATATTACCTTTGGTAGGGTTGGCACTGCTACTATCGACGATTCTTACTTTGTTGATTACGTTCCAAGAACTATCCCCACAACCTGGGCAGACACAGTTACTAAATATTATCAAGTAAACTTTACGGGTAATACTTACGAAGAAAACACTCAAACCGTTATTGAAGCAAGCTATGGCGACGCAGCAAACAAGCTTCCTTCACCCGTTTTATTCTTCGAAGCATTTGGCGACAGCATGAACGGTCCTTTCTACGATTGGAAGGAAACTTCAAAAACAGATGCAGAC
>JAFQBR010000218.1 GCA_017399665.1 Clostridia bacterium
AAGGTTTAGATGCGAGTTAGATTGACAAAAGCGAGCATTGACTGAAGGGAGTGTACTTTTGCGTACATGACCGAAGGCAAGCACAAGCTTTTGCCGATATAACGAAGCATATAAGCCTTATTTTAGTGTTATACGAGCGCTAGCATTAAGCCCTAGCCCCGCAAAATTCCCTTTCAAATACTGTATATAGCCTTCTGCAGCTATCATTGCAGCGTTATCGGTGCAAAGACTTTTGGGGGGAAGAACTAATTTTATACCCTTTCGTGCGCATTTTGCAGTCATTTTATCGCGAAGATAACCGTTCGCAACAACACCGCCACCTGCTGTTATGCAGTTAAGTCCACGCTCTTTACAAGCAAGAATACATTTATCTACTAAAACGTCAACAGCCGCCTTTTGGAAAGAGCAGGCAACGTCTGCCTTGTTAATCTCTTTACCTTGCTGTGACTGGTTGTGAACGTAATTGATAACGGCTGTTTTTAAACCGCTATAAGAAAAATCATATCCGCCCTTACCCTTCAACATAACGGGTAAAGCTATATTTGGTTCGCCTTCTTTAGCAAGCCTTTCTACGTTAGGTCCACCCGGATAAGAAAGCCCTAAAACCCTTGCTACTTTATCAAAGGCTTCACCAACGGCGTCATCTAAAGTACCGCCTAAAATTTCAAACTCGTCATAGCTTTTTACTTCTATTACAGCGGTATGTCCACCGCTTGCAAGAAGAGAAATAAATGGCGGTTTTAAATTTTTATCTGCAAGATAAATAGCTGCTAAGTGCCCCCTAATATGACTTACGGGAATTAGCGGAACACCCAAAGCAAAAGCGAGCGCCTTCGCATAAGAAAGCCCAACCAAAAGCGCGCCAAGAAGGCCTGCTCCGTAAGTTACGGCAATAGCATCTATATCCTCAAGTGTTTTTCCCGCGTTTTTAAGAGCGCGTTCAACTACAATAGAAATAGCTGTTGTGTGCGCCCTTGATGCAATTTCAGGCACCACTCCACCAAACTTTATATGCTCGGTCATAGAGCTTTCTATCTCTGAAGATAAAAGATTATTTCTACCCTGCAAAACAGCGCACGCTGTCTCATCACAAGAGGACTCTATTGCTAAAATGATAGCATCTTCCTTTATAGGGCTGTTTTTAACTTTTTCAAAATAATTCATACCCTTTACGCTTTTTTAAGATATTCTATGATAAAGGCGTCTAAATCGCCATCCATAACCGCTTGAATATTACCTGTTTCGCAACCTGTGCGATGGTCTTTTACCATGGTATACGGACAAAATACGTATGAGCGAATTTGACTGCCCCATTCGATTTTTTTAATTTCGCCTTTAATTGCAGCCTCTTCTTCTAAACGCTCACTTTCGCGTTTTTCAATAAGCTTACTCATAAGCATTTTCATTGCGCGTTCTTTGTTTTGAACTTGGCTTCGTTCGTTTTGGCAAGCTACTATAATACCCGTGGGAATATGCGTAATTCTAATTGCAGATTCCGTTTTGTTAACGTGCTGACCGCCAGCACCGCTTGAACGGTAGGTGTCTATTTTTAACTCTTCCGGGCGAATTACGATTTCGTCAGAGTTATCTATTTCCGGCATAACTTCAACTGAAGAAAATGACGTATGACGGCGCGCGTTAGAATCGAAAGGAGAAATACGAACAAGTCTGTGAACACCTTTTTCAGCCTTTAGGTAGCCGTAAGCGTTATCCCCTTCGATTTTGAAGGTTACGCTTTTAATTCCTGCCTCGTCGCCAGCTAGTCTATCGTATTCGGTAATTTTAAAATCATGCTTTTCTGCATAACAAATATACATACGGTAGAGCATTTCAGTCCAGTCGCACGCTTCAGTTCCGCCAGCTCCGGCATGCAAGGTCAAAATAGCGTCAGATCCGTCGTATTTACCGCGAAGAAGTGTTTGAAGTCTTAATTCTTCAATATCTTTTTCTGCTTTTTCTAAGTCGCGCTCGATATCGGGCGCATAGCTTTCGTCGTTTTCTTCTTCAATTAAAGCAAGAAATTCTTCAACGTCGTCAACAGCTTTAACCGTTTTATCGTAAACGGCAAGCTTATTTTTTATTTGTTGCAATTTTTTAGAAACTTGAGTAGAGCGCTCTAAATCTCCCCATACTTCGGGAAGCTCAAGCTCTGCCTCTAGCTCTTTTTGTTCAACCCTTAATTTATCGACGTCAAAGAGAGTACCCTGCCTCTTTCAGGGTGTCACGAAGCTGACGGATTTTTTGTGTATAGATATCTGTTCTAAGCATATTATCTCCTAACTAAAAATCAAAAAAATGTGGCAATACGTCGATTAACGGCACTTTCGCCAAACGTATAATAAGCTACTAATGTTTTGAATGTAACAGTTATAACCAACCATATATTGTAAGTAGTGGTTTGATGCAAAATGACAAATAGTGATATAGTAAATAAGTTTTAGGTGCGAGCGTGTCAAACTCGGCGTTTCGTTTTTAACCGCAGGGAGCGTACTTTGTGTACGCAGGAATGTGGGTAAAAACAAAAGAACAAAGTATTACGAAGCAGATAAAGCTTATTGTAAATAAGGTTTAGATGCAAGCAGTTGACACAAAC
>JAFQBR010000219.1 GCA_017399665.1 Clostridia bacterium
CCCCGCGCCCGAAGGCTTTATTTTTGTTTTCCCTGACATCCATAACCCTGATAAGGTATCCCCTTACCGCGAAATGCCTAACTTTTTTGGCGTTTATACGGAAGGTAAAAAATGGGGCGAACTTATGGGATGCGAAACGGTTGCCGACCTCAACAAACTTACCGATAGCGGACAAATTCGCGATCTTATTCGCGTTAACGAAGCTTTGCACGAAAAGAGATTTTCTAAGGTAGCAGATATGATTTGTGACCGCGGAGCAAAAGCCGTTATGCTTGCTGGACCAAGCTCTTCAGGTAAAACAACCTCTGCAAACCGCTTAGCAACCCAACTTAAAACTCACGGCAAAAAGCCTATTCTTATGAGTCTTGACGATTACTATCTTGACCGCGACCTTATTACTCCCGGTCCAGACGGCAAGCTTGACCTAGAACATATTAATACAATAGATACAGAACTTTTTGGCGAGCATTTAAAAGCGCTACTTAGTGGCAAGGAAGTAGAACTTCCCACATTCAACTTTAAAAAGCAAAAACGCGAATGGACAGGGCATAAACTTTCTTTAGACCAAAATTCAATAATAATTGTTGAAGGCTTACACGGACTTAACCCCGTTTTACTCCCCGAAGGACTTGAGCCACATTTAGTATTTAAAATTTACGTAAGCCCCTTACTTCCCTTAAACTTAGACAACCACAACCGCATTGGCACAAGCTATTTGCGGCTTTTAAGAAGAACTGTAAGGGATTACGGTACGCGCGGTTCATCCGTTCAAAAAACACTTGACATGTGGGAATCTGTTAGAAAGGGTGAAGAAAAATGGATTTTCCCCTTCCAAGAAAATGCGGACGTAATTTTTAACAGCTCTACCCTTTACGAGCTTGCAGTAATTAAAAAACATATTTACCCACTTTTAACCACTATCGAGCCAGGCGAAAGCTGTTACGATCAGGTGCGTTCAATGGTAAAAATTCTTAACTACGTACACGAGGCGGACGTAGATGATGAAATTCCGCCAACAAGCATAGTTCGCGAATTTATTGGTGGTAATACCTTTTATAAAAAAGATTAAGTTAAAAAACCGCGCACCCTCTTTTAGCGCGGTTTTTATTTGTTTTTAAGCAAAAAGTGGCGCTATAAGTCGATTATTGCCACTTTTAAAATTTTTAAGCATAACAAAACGCCCTTAAAATTAAGGGCGTTTTTATTACCTTTTTAGGTTAATTATTTAGCAAGTCTTGCCTTTAAAGATTCAAGGTTTTCTCTAAGTTCAGCAGGTAGCTTATCGCCAAACTGAGCGTAGAATTCTTCAATACCCTTAGCTTCTTCAATCCAAGTTGCGTTATCAACTGTTGTTAAGCCTTCAATGGTTTCTTCAGTAACGCCATCACCAATACCTTCAAGGTTGATGTCTTTTGCGTAAGGAACGTAACCGATAGCTGTTTCTTTAGCGTCAACTTCGCCATCACAACGTTTTAAAATCCATTCAAGAACGCGTAGGTTGTCACCAAATCCCGGCCAAATGAAGTGACCTTCGTCATCAGTTCTAAACCAGTTAACGTTGAAAATTTGGGGTTTGTTTGTAATCTTTTTGCCCATGTTGATCCAATGTGCAAAGTAGTCTGCCATATTGTAACCAACGAAAGGTCTCATAGCCATAGGATCACGACGAACAACACCAACAGCGCCTGTTGCAGCAGCAGTTGTTTCAGATGCCATGATAGAACCTACGAATACGCCTGCATTCCAATCTCTTGATTGATATACTAGGGGTGCAGTTTTAGCACGACGGCCACCGAATACGATTGCGCTTAGGGGAACACCGTTAGCAGCTTCGAATTGGTCGCTAATGCAGGGGCAGTTAACAGCGGGTGCTGTAAATCTGCTGTTGGGGTGTGCGCCCTTTTCACCGCTTTCTGCAGTCCAGGGTTCGCCCTTCCAGTTAAGTGCATTCTTGGGAGGATTCTTATCCATACCTTCCCACCAAATTGTGTTGTTTTCAAGATTGTGAACAACGTTGGTGAAAATAGAATCTTTCTTTGTAGAAAGTAAAGCGTTGGGGTTAGACTTCATGTTTGTTCCGGGAGCAACGCCGAAGAAACCGTTTTCGGGGTTGATAGCCCAAAGTCTACCATCTTCGCCAACTCTGATCCAAGCGATATCGTCGCCTACGCACCATACTTTATAACCCTTTTCGCGATAAATTTCGGGGGGAATAAGCATTGCGAGGTTTGTTTTACCGCATGCAGAGGGGAATGCAGCTGCAATGTATTTAACTTCGCCTTGGGGATTTTCGATACCAAGGATAAGCATGTGTTCAGCCATCCAACCTTCGTTCTTGCCTTGGAATGATGCAATACGAAGAGCGAAACACTTTTTACCTAATAAAACGTTTCCGCCGTAACCTGAGTTAACTGACCAAATAGTGTTATCTTCGGGGAAGTGAAGAATGTATCTCTTATCAGCGTCAAGGTCTGCTTTTGCGTGAAGACCGCGAACGAAATCGTTGCTGTCGCCTAAAGCATCAAGAACTGCTTGACCAACTCTTGTCATGATCTTCATTGAAAGAACAACGTAGATAGAGTCTGTAAGTTCGATACCGATTTTAGAGAATTTTGAACCAACTGCGCCCATAGAGAAAGGAATAACGTACATTGTTCTGCCCTTCATTGCGCCGTCAAAAATTGCGCCTACTTCTTTGTAAGCCTTTTCAGGATCCATCCAGTTGTTGATAGGACCTGCATCTTCTTCCTTCTTTGTACAAATAAATGTTCTGCCTTCAACACGTGCAACGTCGTTTACTGCAGAGCGGTGAAGATAACAGTTAGGAAGAAGTTCCTGATTAAGTTTGATCATTTCGCCGGTAGAACAAGCTTCTTCTCTTAGTGCTTCGTATTGAGCTTCGTCACCCGTAATCCAAATAACCTGTTCGGGTTTGCAAAGTGCAACACTTTCTTCAACAAACTTTAAAACTTGTTTGTTGGTGGTAAATTCTTTTGCCATTTTATGCCTCCATTAAATAATTAACCAATTTATTTTGCGAATAGCTTTGCTAATATTAAAAATACAAATGCCCAACCTTCGCCACTATCATTTTATCACAAATTATTTATAAAGTAAACAGTTTTTTAAAAATTTTTTTTGTAAATTGTTTTTTATTGCAAATTTCGACCTTTTATTCCCTCTTATCATAAAATTTTATGCAGTAAAATATATTAAAATATAGGAAAGATCGCCTGTTTTATCTTTCCTAAAAAAAAGGATGGTCGTAAATAACGCTTGTTTATTCATTAATCAAACCATTATTTACGTCTATTTAAAAATTAGAAAGGGAAATTTATGAACGGCTTTTCAACTTCTTTAACGGTGGTTTTAAAAAATCTTGAAAACAGCTTAAATGGCAACACACTAAAGGGGCACGCTCTTTTAACGATAAAAAATAACAGCATAGAATTTTCCCCGCTTTCTTTTGATAAGCTTTTAAATGGCGAGTTTTATCTTGTTGTTTTTGAAGAAAATTTAGGCGGTCAATCTTTCATTCTTACAAGCCCGCCAACGCGCCAAAAATTTTTGCTTGATAATCCCCTTTTAAGCAAAGACTTATGCTCTGCTGTTTTGTGCAAGTATAACGGTAAAACAACTGCCGTTTGCTATGGAAAGGTTGGAAGTTGTAAAATAAAAATAGGTGAACTTATTGAACAATGCGCGAAGACGAACGGTAACCTTGAAAAAGATATCTCGCAAGAGGCGAAACCTCTTCTTTTACCTAACCAAGGCAATCTTGAAGAAAAAGAATATTTTTCACCCGGCGAAAAGCTTTCAAACGAAATTTACAACGACGAGCAAATAGCAAGCGAAAATTATTTTGAAATATATAAAAACTCACAAAAAGAAAGGGAGCAATATGAACAACTACATAACCAAGCTGACTGTTCTTTCCATAAGCTTAACCCAGAAGAACAGAAAGAAGAAAATGAATCTTCTTCACCGCGATATGATGCTACGTTCGGCGCTTGCAAAGAACACAGCACAGAAAGCTTCTATAACAAAATAAGCGATAAAATTGAAGATATTTTTACAAAATGTCCGCCTATAAGCGCGTTATCGCATATTATACCTAAAAGCAGATGGGTAAAAGCACCTTATGCAAAAGACAAATTTTACACACTTGGATTAATTGAAGAAGATGGCGAAATGCGCTATATTGTTTACGCGGTAGAAGGCACTTACGGTCAAGCGCCTAAGGGCTTTGAAGCTAACGCCCATTTTATTCCGCAAAGCATTTTTGCGCCATTTTCAAGCGGATATTGGTGTATATTTCAATGTGCTAAAAGTGGTAAACGCGTATAAAATGAAAGTTAAAAGTCCATTTTATTTATAGCTAACTTATTGCTTGTATTTTTTGCGCGTTCGTGTTATAATATTGGAAATTACGCAAGAAGGAATAAGTTATGGTAAAGCTTTGGGCGCGTACTGTTAAAGATAACAAGACTGTGCAAAAATACGATTTTATTAAAGATGAGAATATGGAATGGGCGGATTTTTTTGACTACGTTCGCGAAATTTGCCACGAAATGGATCTTCCAACCCCTATAATTTTAAAAACTCATCTTTTTAACTTTGCTAAGTTCAACTACGTAAGATTTTTAGCAAGCGACTTTGTTGAAAGCGTTGATTTTGACTTTTTAATGGTTGAAAACGTTAACAAATAAAACTAATATATTACTGCGATTGTATAAAACAACAAAAAATTGTAAAAACTACTTTATATAGCGGTTAAACCCCAAAGTTTAACCTGCAATTTTTTGGAGGTTTTATTTATGAAAATTGCAAGCGTAATTTCAATGGTCTTGGTAATTATAGGCGCAATAGTTTGGTTATTGGTTGGTCTTTTTGACTTTAACCTTGTTGCCCTTATTTTTGGAGAGGCTTCAACGGTAGCAAGAATTATTTATTCTTTAGTTGGCCTTGGCGGATTGTTTACAATCTTCTTTATATTCGCATACAGACCATTTAAAACAGTTCCCTAATAAGCAACGGCGAAAGATTTATCTTTCGCTTTTGTTTTGCCCTTTTTAACCCTGTTTTGACCTTTTTCTTTTTTACTGCTATCAACTCAAATTACAAATTCAACTTTTACTTTATGCTAAATAGCCCAAATAAAAAATATAAAATGCCGTTAAACAAGCAAAAAACATTTACTTTTTTTTATCTTTTTTGTATAATACTGTTACAGTTTAACGCACCCGTAGCTCAGTTGGATTAGAGCGTGAGATTCCGATTCTCAAGGCCGCAGGTCCGATCCCTGTCGGGTGTACCAAAAAAAGAACGTAATTCCAAGTTAGGATTTACGTTCTTTTTGTTTATAAATTTAAATTATTTAATTAAAAACCTTACACAAGCCTTAACTTTAGCGCCTACAAAATTATTTAACCGTAAGCCCATTTTCAAACTTGTCACCTGCTTCGTTTACAAAGTAGTTGCTGTTAGATTTATCGCTGGCAGTTAAAACCTTACCGCAGAAATTCATGTTTTCAACAACAATATTGGTTATATCTCCGCCGGCATTAGCGCCAAAATGCATTTTGAATGCAACACAACCCTCTCTTGTAGCGTTTACAGAAACGTTTTTATAGGTAATAGCATCTACGATAGCGCCACCACCGCCTAATCCGCCACCGTCTGAAGAGTTTACTTTAACGGTAATAACGGTTGCGCAGTCTACGTAATAAAGTTCAATATTTTCGTATAAAACGTTTTTCCAAGTGATATTACTGTTTGCGCCAAGTCTGATTTCCAAAGGACAAAGATATTCGTTTTCGCCAGAATAAGCAAAACCAACAGTGTTATTTCTGAAGGTTACGTCAGAAAGATCTCTCATGTTTTCCCATATTAATCCGTATGCAGAAACTCTATCCGTCCAGCAGTCGTTATATTCGTATACACAGTTATAACCTTCGTTAGGACCTCTGCCCCAACCGGTAGCCTTAAATTCAATACCGTCATCACCGGTGCGAACGAAGTTATATCTGCCAACACCGTTTACACAGTCAGACATCATAATACCGTCTGACGTATTTCTGTAACCTAAAAGCAAGTTTCTTTCAATTGTTAAATCGGTACAGTCTAAGAAACACATTGTCCAAGTGTTTGCGTTTACCATTACAAGCCCTTCAACAGAAAGATCTTCCATTCTAGAGAACCAGAATGGGTGCTTATTACCGTCGTAGCTCATACTTCCGCAGTCCACGATAGCGCGACCAATAATTTGAACGTTAGTACCGCCTTCACCGCCAATAACTGCAAGACTTAATTCTTGGTCTAAACCTTTAATATAAGCACCGCTTTCTAAATAAAGCAAGCTGTTAGAGGGAAGCTTAATACCAGCTACTTCGTGGTAACCGGACTTAATTATATATGCTGTATATTCCTGTGTGAATACCAATTCTTTTGCGCCGTGAACACCGGGCTCAACTGTTACGGTTTCGTATTCGGTGGGAAGCTTAAAGGGCTTTTCTTCCGTTACCATAAGTGTTAAAGGAGCAAGTAAAGGATCGGTAACCTTAGCCTCTGCATCTGATGCAAAAGTGAAGCTATAGGTGTCTAAACCGTACAATTTGCAGGTGTAAACGTTATTGTTTACAGCAACCTCTACCCCCGTGCTTTCAGGAAGAACTACACATTTTCCATAAGCTTCGGTTGTAGTAAGCTCAACGTCTATATGCCAATCACGTCTGGTCTTTTCTACGTCTACCCAAGCAAAAGAGTGAGCGCCACGTCTTGAACGAACTGTATATACGGGAACATCTTGTCCGTTAAGCTTTAAGCTATGGAATGGACTTACTATTACTGAGTTTGAAGCCATGCCGTAAACACTTCTTTCATCAAGCCAATCTTCAAAGTTGCCAGAAGTCGTTTCTTCAATCTTTTTAATTACTTCGTCGCTATAAACTATAGGACTGATAGTTGCTTCAATAGTGTTATCTACTTCTGGTGCAGATGAACTGCTGGAATTGGTAGTTCCACCACCGCCACCGCCACAGCCGGCAAGTAACGCCAAAGCAGAAAACAGCGATAAAATTAACGCTAAAATTTTCTTCATGATTTTCTCCCTTTTACGCATAATTAGCGCTTATCATTTATAAAGCAATAAAAGCTTCGCCCATATCTTAATTCAAAATTACAGCGCTGTCAATACACTTTTTACATTTTATCTTAATAATTTTTATATTATATAAAAGATATTATCTTTTGATTTTTTATATTATACTATTAAGTATAATAAATTAAGCTGTGTGCTGTTGAATTATGGCAAGTAATTGACTTATGTTTTGCTATTTGCTATAATTAAGTAAGATTGTGATAATTGCAGTCAAACAAAAAAGCGAGGGGCTTTGCATTGATAGAGAAACTTAAAAGGGGGTACTCGTTAGCGGGTAACTACTTGCAATATTTTATACATAAGCACTTTTATTTATTGGGCGCAATTTTAATTACGGCAATTTCTTTGACTGCGCGCTTTTTAGTGGCGCTACATCCCACAAGGGACGTTGTTGTTTTTGTTTTTAATTGGATGAAAGAAATACAGGAGCTTGGCTTTACCAATTTTTACAAGGTTAACAGCGACTATTCCCCCTTGTTTTTATTTATTGTTGGTATTTTTACCTTTTTACCCACAGGCGAAAGCATTACGGTAAGCGGTTTTACCTATTATACAAACTGGATGTACTACCTTAAAGGTTGGTATTTTGCAGTGGAAGTAGGTATTGCTGTTGGTATTTACCTAATAGTTAAAGAGGTTACAAAAAACAGTAAAAGCGCTTGGCTAGGCTACGTAATTTACCTATGCCTACCCGTTCAGTTTTTTAACTCTGCCGTTTGGGGAAACGCAGACGTTCTTTACTTTATTTGCTTTGTTTACATCATTTATTTTGTAATAAAGGGAAAAAGCGGATTAGCCTTTTTATTTACCGGTATTTGCTTTGGTATAAAATTACAAGTTGTTTTTATACTTCCGCTTTTAGTGTATCTTATTTTAAGCAAAAAGCTTAAGTTTTATAAAATTGTATTTATCCCCATTGGACTTTTTGCCACATTTATTCCTGCATATCTTTGCAAGGCAAGCTTTTTAGAGCCCTTTTTATACCTTGTCCGTCAGCTTGGTGGATATTCAAATCTTACGCTAGGATGCGCCAATATTTGGCATTTAATCAATATTAAGCAAGAGCTTTTACCCATTTTTACCGCCGGCTCTACCCTTTTCGGCTTACTTCTTATAGGCTTGTTTACAGCAATAATATTTGCTAAAAAAATAAAACTAAACAGCGAAAATATCATTACTGTTGGGGTTTTTCTTATTGGTATTGTACCAATGTTTTTACCCCATATGCATGAAAGATATTTTTACGCACTAGACGTGTTAATTGTGCTTTATTGTTTGATTTGCAAAAGAGATTACTTTTTAATTGTTTTAATGCAAATTTCAAGCGGAATTGCATACCACAACTATCTTGCGGGCAGACATTTTATAGAAGCATTAGGCGAAGATTCCGTTCATATCGCATCTTATATTAACATTTTTGTTCTGACGTTTTTATTTATTCGAATACTTAAGCTTGAAAAGGAAGGCAGTCTGCACGATATGGCAAGCTACTATAAAAATCAAATAATGCTGACCAAATCTGCCCCTATTAAAAGTGAAGAAAAAATAGAAAACGAAGAAAAATAATACTAAACAATTATGAAATACGCAAAAAAGATTAAAAAACACTTTGAATATATTTCAAACGAAGGTCATTTATTAAAACTAGGCTGCACGAAAAAAGGCGTGCAGTCATTTTGCGCTTTATTAAATGCCGGGCTAGAACACTTTTTTACAGGCGAAAAGGCGCTTGATTTTATTTGCAAGGTAAAAAAGCATCAGCCCACCCAAGAATATATGCAAAAGCTTATAGCCGAGCAAGACAATAGCCTTTTAGGGGAATTGCTGTTTACTTTTTGTACCTACCAAAAAACGACGGGCATGCTGGATTGCGACCAAGAAATAGAAAGAATTGCAAGCTCACTTTTAAAAACGCAGCTTAAAGATATTGAAAACATTTTTGAAAGCAACAATAATATTCAAGTGTTAAGCCCCTTTCTTTCAGGTGTTACTGCTTACTACTTAATAAGCTCTGACTTAACCGCAAAAGGCATTATAGATTTTGTAATAAACAAAATAGAAACAGTTAACCTAAGTACTTTTAATTTAAGCGTATTTGACTATTTAAACCTTTGTGTTTCTTTATTGCAATACGCAAAAAAAACAAACAAAACTGCCGTTTACGAGCTTATAGCCCGACTTTTTGACGATTATATGGTTAACTGTCAAAGCATAAATTACGAAGCTTGCGTAAGCTTTGAAAATAAAAACGAAACGTCGCCAGGCGCAACGGCAAAATCATTAGAGTTATCTCTTGCCCTTTACGAGGCGTTAGCCGACGGAAGATATTTAACCGTTGCAAGAAGAATATGGTTTAACGGCTTACAGTTTTGCCAGCGTTTTGAAGGGCACGTTGGAAGCAATACTTTTACAGACGCAACCGTTAGGCTAAGAGTAAAGGCTTATAGCTCAGACTTAATTGAAAGCGCACGCTATGCTACGGCTTTAAAATACTACGCGCTTAATAAAAAGCTCTTTGAAGAAGGTGGGGAACTTACAAAAGATAGGCGCGGGCGCTATTTTTTAGGGGACAAAATGTTTGGACTTGATGAAAGCGAATTTTTTGGTAGGGATTTAATTGAAATACCTACCCTTACAGCTTTTGACGCTCAAACGGCAAAACAACTTATATTTAGGTTAACATTTTAATGACTGACTTAAAAGGAAAACATTTTGCCCTATGCGGGCTGTTTTTGGCACTACTTGCCATATCTTCTAAAATACAAATTCCCACCCCACTTGTTCCATTTACTTTGCAAACGGCAACCTTACTACTATGCCTACTGCTATTACCCAACTTTTTACCATTTTTTACCGTTGGAATTTATCTTTTTTCAGGCATTTTAGGTCTTCCTGTATTTGCTCAAGGCGGTGGTTTTAACTACCTTTTAAATCCAACCTTTGGCTACCTTCTAGGCTTTTTAGTATGCGCGTTTATTAAAGGTCTTTTTTATAAAATACAAACAAGCTATAAAAGTGGTGCGTTATTTTGCGCGCTTTGCATTTTAATAATTCATGCCGTTGGCGCGCTTTACGCCTTTTTAATTTATAACCTACATTTAAGCGCAAGCCTTTCGCCTTTTTATTCATTTGTTTTTTCAAGCGCAATATTTATTCCAAGCGACCTTGCTTGGTGCGCGCTTTGCCCATTACTTTCTAACAAAATTTCAAAAGCAATAAAGCTATAAGTGCCGTTAACAACCCTATACGGCACTTTTTATTGCAAAAAAAATGGTATACAATTTTTTAATATTGTCACTTTTTTATAAGTATTTTTAATTTGACTTTAGCCATAAAGTTTAGTATAATGCTTGCTAACTTAACAAAAGATTGGACGGTATAGATATGACTGATAAGAATGCTTTACAAGAAAGAAGTGATAGAAAATGGTGGTTTAACGCCCTTAAAAAAGTGATGAAGGTTAAATATAAAGAAACCACCTTTGTTTATCTAGGTCAACCCATTTCACACGGCGGAATTATCCTCTCCAACCACGAAGGTACAGATGCGCCAATGTCCTTTGAAATTTATGGCAAAAAAAATATTCGCTTTTGGGGAACAAGCGAAATGAATTCCGGCCTTAAAAAAATGTATAAATACCAATCGGAAGTTTATTATCACGAAAAAAAGGGCTGGAGTATGTTTGGCGCAAAAGCCTTTTGCCTTATTGCAAGCCCCTTAACCAACCTGTTTTACAAGGGTTTAAACCTTATTTCTACCTACCAAGACGCTCGCTTTATAAAAACCATTAAAGAAAGCCAAAGCGCCCTTAAAAAGGGTGAAAACATAATTATTTTCCCTGAGGTTTCAGATGAGGGTTACCTAAAAACGCTAAAGGGCTTTCACAAAGGCTTTGCCCTATTTGCAGACGACTGTTTAAAAAAAGGGTTGGATATTCCAATTTTTATTGCTTATTACAACAAAAAGTATAACGTTTATCTTATTGATGAGCCTATAAACTATTCAACGCTTAAAACTCAGTATCCAAACAGAGAAGACCTTGCAACCGCATTATGCGACAGGTGCAACTCTCTTGGCGAAATGACTTATGATGAAACCTTTTTAAACAGCCACAAAAAAGCAGTTTAATATTATACAAAAAAAATAAAACCTCTGCGCTTAGATTAGATTGCAGAGGTTTTTTATTTTAAATTTTTTGTGCGTTAAGCTCAGCCGAACCGCTTAATGCTTTTTTACATTTACCTTGAATTAGCCTTAATATTATTGAAATAGCAAGGGAAATAACAAGTGTTAAAAACATTATTAACACCCAATCTTCTTGAGCGTGTAAATGCATACGCAAATAGAAAAGTATATATTCGTGAGAAAGATATACAATTAACACCTTATCGCTAAAAAAGCTAACTGCTTTACTCTTTACTTCCACACCAAAAAGCAACGCAACCACTAATAATGTAGCAAAAGTACAAATCAAATATTCTGTTGACATATTTGAGTTAACCGTAAAGATAGCAGAAAGTAAAAACGCAACAGCTAATCCTCCAACAACCCACCATTTATATTTGCTAAGCAATTTACAAATAGCGTCGTTATAGCAAGCGCACAAAATACCAATGGGGAATAATAAAACTCCGCGTAGATATCTTGAACTGCCCGTATTAACGTTTATTACCGTTAAAACAGCTATTGCTAAAGCGCTAATAACAAGCATAACTACCGCCGTTTTTTCAAGGCGCTTTTGCTTATTTTTAAGCACTTTCATTACGACGTAAAAAATTACGTAATAAATAAGTAAATCTGCCAAGAAATAAACCCAATGCGATAACGCTACGTAACCTTTGACTACCGGTAGATACAAAAGCGAACAAAGCATTGCCGTAAAAGAGGTAAAGCTGTTACCCTGCAAGTAAAATAAAGAAAGATAAATAACATCTACAACCACTATCGTTAAGTATGTTGAGGGTATTCTTTTCTTTATAAACTTAGAAAGATATTCTTCCCCATCCCTTTTAAAGCTTACCGCCACGCCGTAGCCTGATAAAAACAAAAATCCTGCAACGGCGGAAGGGCCTAAAATCCAGCTTACGTATTTACCAAATTCCGTTTGAGTTTGATATAAATGATGAAACAGAACGAATAGTTGAAAAATAATTCTTAAAAGGTGCGCCCTTTTAATTGGAATTAAGTTTTGCTCATGCGCTAACGATTGTGTGTTCATTTGTTTGTTCCCACAAAGTGTTTTTTCTGAAAAGGAATTTTAAAAGGAAAAATGCTCCGCTACAAATAGTTAAGAATACTGCGTAAATTACAGGCTGAACAAGGCTTAGCGTAAAGAAGTTAAACAGTTTGAAGTTCGCGTCGAATAACGGGCCTACAAAGCCAATAATGCTTGTGCTTTCTTCCTTGTTAAACATGTATAAATAGTTACAGTTCCAATAGCTAGAAACGTTTGGATCAATTGTTGCATACTTATCTTTAAGACCTGTGAATATACCACCAATTAAAAGCACGAATAAGAAGTATGCTGTAAAGCCTAATACGAAGTCCTTAATATCGCGTGTTTTAAGGGGCTTAAAGATTCCAAGCGTTGCGCAAAGCAAGGGTACTAAAATTACGTTTGTATGCTCTAATATATAGTGAGCATTCATAACGTAGCTTACGCCGTAAGGTGTAGTATCGCAAAGAACCATTGCTATAAGCGCGCCAACAGAGTTAATAACTAACGTAAAGTGATATATTTTTTCGCTTCTCTTTATCAGCATAGCTATAATAAAGAAGCCTGCCATATTACAAAGCTGGAATGGCATTCTGTGAGCGGTAATTTCGCCAACACAGGTGAACATTGTATTATACTGTAATAATAGCGCAAAACCAAGAATTAAAACTAAAATGTAACGGTCTTGGTAACTCTTCTTTCTAAACACTAAGCTTAATACAACACCTTCAACTATAACCATTGCAATCCATACAAAATGGAAGAACGTGCCCATCTTGAAGTTGTCGATATTTTTATCCGTTGTCATTGAATAGCCCTTAGTTAGGTACTGAGGAACAAAGATGGGAATAAGCGCTAAAACGATAAGGAAGAAAATGCCAACGTTTTTTAATACGCTCTTTATATCCTTATTAATAGTAAGCACCTTTCTATCGCGCAAAGCAACAGATACTGCAAGCATAAGCTCTAAGTAACTCATCACACCAAACACGATAGCTCTAAAGGTTCGGTTAATAAAGAAAGCCTTTGTTTCTGCGCTGAAAAATCTTAAGGTCATAATACCTTGACCGTTAGGATCGGTAAAGTGTGCAATCTGAACGGAATATAAACCAATATTAAGTAGTGAAATTGCTACAACGCCGTAGGCTGCAAATTTACTAAATAAAGGTTTCTTTAAAAAGATTGCTATTGGAAGAATTACAAATGATACTTCCCTTATCCAACGGAAGATAGCAAAAGGAATACCTTTTCCACTTTTATATATTTCAATATCATCAAAGCTTCTTAAAACAAATCCGTCGGGGAGAAATATCTTTAAAAAGTATAAAGACATCCATACAACGCAAACTACCTTCATCACTTTTGTTGTAAGTGGGCTTTCTTGCTTACATAGCATATAATAAGCAAGCACACCGATTGAAATTAAAGAAAGCGGAATAAAAATAGAAAAAAACATTTTACTCTCCTTTATTTTTGCCTTTTTTCTTTTTTTCACAATATTATCATATTTATTTTATACTGTCAACAAAAAAAACGTGCTGTTTTTTTCAATTTAGACGTTTTCACAAAACTTAATTATATATAAATATATAATTAACATATAAATATTTTTCACAAATGAAAATTTTTTTAAGCCTTTTAAAAACACGCTAGTTATGTGAAAACATTGTGAAATAGATGGTAAAATAGATATAAAATATCCCTTTTATTACAATTTAGTAAAAAACCGACTTTTTCTTTTATTATTTTAAGCTTTTTCAACCCTTTTTTGTTCTTTTACCCTTAAATTAAACACTCAACAGCAAAAAAAACCCATTTAAACACATTTTTCATACCTAAATTGTTTCTTTTTAATGTCTTTTTGTTAATTATTAACAACTATTATACGTTGCATTTACCTTTTTTCCTTTATAAACACACACTTAGATTATCTAAAAACACGCAAAAAAAGGGCTAAAAGCCTTAATAATCGACTTATAGCCCCACTTTTAATAATTAATTAAGTTTTTTTATGCTACAAGATCTCTAAAATCTCCTAGAATAGCACCCATAAACCCATCACCCGTTCCACCGATAAAGATGTTAAGGAATCCTGCATCACCACCGTATGCGTTAGGTAAAAACATAGCGTTTGCCATAAAGTGCTCTTGCGAGGTATAATATGAGTTATCCGCCCCCTGTAAAAGCCCTTGTGTTTCATCTACTAAGCAGACTATAGTTGACGCATTTTTACTTTGGAACATATTTCTACTCTTCCCACCGTGAGTTGCTATCATGCTCTTGGTGTTTGTTTCATCAAAATCAAGAACGTGAGAGCCTATTTTAGTTACACCTGAAATAATTTCACTCGTCATGCCTTCAGTGTACCCAGACTTCATTAAAATAGGAAGATTCATTAAGGTTTGTGTGCCACCGTCAACTGTTTTTGTCGTTAAAAACGTTTTTCCCGTTTGACTAAACAACATTTGATCAAGTGCAAATATTTTGCCTGCCGCAGCGCTTGCATTAAACTCTTTAAACCAGGCTTCTTGTCCAGTTACGTATGAAGCAACCTCGGATGCTTCGTCAATATAAATATCACTTGTCCATCCGTTAGCGCCTGTTCTACCATCATTACTTCTAAAATAGCAATGGTCGGCAATTAATGCAGGACCACCTGCTCCGTATACTCTACTGTTAAGAATATTTACGTAAGCACCCCAAATATACATCAAAGAGCTGTAAGCATCTTCAAATACACAATAGTCAACTGTTAGTTCGTGATTTTCTATATTTTGTTCAGCAAAAGCATTTACGTACCACCCTGTTGAAACTGTGTTATAAAACAATCCCTTTGCGCTTCTTACCTTTGATAAAATAAGCCCACCGGATTTTTCAACATTTTCCTGTCTGTTTAAATTGCCTGTGAATCGAACGTTTCTTATTTCAAAGTTTTCACTTGCAGACACACCATTTCTAATAGCTTTACCGTTAACACCAAAAAGAGTTGCGTGGCTTACGATTGAGCCCGGAAGAGTAGTCATAGCTGGGTCGTCGTTGTTTCGTACAACGTAAGGCATTTTACTTGCATCAATAACAAAGTAGTTACCTTCAAATACAAACTGCCCTATTGAGCCTAAATCTCTTTGATATAGGTCAACGTAATCCTTTAAAGACCCTTCTAACAATGCTTTCTTTTCATCAGATAACCCAGCAAAATCAGAAGCATTATTTGTTTCATAATAGAAATTAGAAGCAGGGAAATCATTTGGCGTAAGAATGATATTATTATGAAGAACTAAGCCCTTTATTGCATTAGGGTCAGCAGTAATACCTTTTTCTGCTCTAAATGAATTATTTTCTGCTCTATTATCAAAAAGCAATAGATCTGTTGCATTATATACGTTATATCCATCTATAACCTTAAATTCGTGAATAAAAGTATTTGCACTTATATCATCTGCCGTACCAACGTAGTCTAGCACCTTAGGATAAACCGTAATTTTAAAGGTTTTATCAATAGCTTCATCAGTAAAATCAAAGCATGCGTTAACTGTATCAACCTCTGCATACGCTGACGAAAGCTCTAAATCAACATAATTATCGCCATTCTTTAAAGCAATTTTAGCAACTATTTCAACTTCGCCTATCTTATCAAAAATAATTGGATTTTCATCTTCATCTTCTGCAGATAAAGTGGGAAGGAAATAAAATTGGTTATCATCACCAACAACGTACTGCTCGCTTTGAAGCTTAAACTTTGTGTCCTTGGTATGAGCTAAAAGTCTTGGCGCGTTAACAACGGGATAACAAACCACATTTACCTTAGCTTCGCAAGACAAGTTACCGTAAGTAATTTCGGCGTAGGTAAAGCCTAACTTAGAATCATCGTAAGAGCAACTAAAATCTGCTTGAGCATCTGTATAAGCAATTTCTTTACTTGTTCCGTTTGAATAATTAACCTTAATTTTAAGGTTTGAAAGATCGGCTTCCCATCCAGCCTCAATCACCTCAAGCCCAGAAAGGTACTCAATTGATACAGCATCTGCCTCCTCTTCTGTAGAAGAGTTTTCATCTTCAACAGAGGAGTCACCTGTTGAAATAGAAGAATTGCCACCACTAACTGATGAATTAGTGGGGTCATCCTTGGTGCAGGCAACGGCAAAGCTTAAAGCTAACGCTAGTAAAATAGTTAAAAATGTTCCTAGAAGTTTTTTCATTTTAATTTTTGCCTCCATTTTTTATTTTATTATTTTTTAGGCGATGTCACAAACAATGGTTGATTTTTTTTAAGAGATAAAATTACTTTAGTTAAAAGCTAAAA
>JAFQBR010000220.1 GCA_017399665.1 Clostridia bacterium
TTGCCAATATTCTAAAATAGCAAGTTTTATTGTAAATAAGGTTTAGATGCAAGCAAGACGAGGCGTTTTGTTTTTAACCGCAGGGAGCGTACTTAGCGTACGCAGGAATGTGGGTAAAAACAAAAGAACAATGTATTGCGCAGCAGATAAAGCTTATTTTATGAATTAATTCTGATAGGAAGTATTAAATACAAACAACTATCATCACTGTTAGGTGTTATGATACAGGGAGTGATGGGAGTGTTTAAAGATACTTTAATGAAGTCATCTTCGATGGCGTGCATGCAGTCAAGAATATATTTAGAGTTAAAAGCGATAACTATATCCTTACCGTCTAGGTTGATAAGCACGTTTTCGTTTACGTTACCCATTTCGCTGTTAGCGGTAATGTTTACGTAATTTTCTTTAATATCAAGTTTTACAAGGTTTTTCATTACTCTTGCAACAACGGCTGCTCTTTCAACTGCATTTTCAAAGATAATTTTGTTTGCCTTGAATTCAGTTAAGAAAGTTGCAGGAATAATTTGATGATAGTCAATATATTCGCCTTCTAAAAGTCTTGCGGTTAAGATTGTGTTTTCAACCTCGACCATAAGATTTCTATCTTGAATAACTACTGTAATAAGATCGTCATCTTTATCTAAAAGTCTGATGATTTCGTTTAGAGCACGAGAAGGAACGATAGCCTTGATTTTGCCGTAAACCTCCCTTAAAGGCTTTTTGCAAACAGCCATACGGAAACCGTCTAATGCAACGCAAGTAATTTCGTTATCCTTAGCCTCAAGCAAGCAACCTTTTAAAATAGGTCTGCTATCATCTTGTAAACAGCAGAATGCCGTTTTTGCTACCATTGACTTGAAATCCTTTTGAGACATAGTAAAAGAGTTTTCTTTTATTTCTTTTGCTATTATTGGAAAATCTTCAGTAGATATAGCTTGAATGTAACCTTCTGAAGAGCTGTAAGTAATTTTTAATCTACCGCCATCCAAGAAAAGTTCAAGATCGTCTTCTTCTTCAAGCTTTTTAATAAATTCAGAGAAAAGCTTACCCATAACTAAAGTTTCGCCTTCCATAAAGGTTTCCGCTCTAATGGTCTTTTCAATTGAAATTTCGTTATCGGTTGCTATTAAAGTAAGACTATCCCCTTTGCAAACAAGCTTAATACATTCTAAAACGGGATTGTGATTCTTTGTGCTTACCGCTTTTACTACCTTTAATACCGCGTTTGAGAGTTCAATCGCTTTAACAACAGTTTTCATGCTTCCTCCGAAGAAATTAAAGATTTTTTATTATAGTTAAGTAATAATCGTAATAGGGTGCTGTGATTATGTGCATAAGATGCAAAATCACGCATTAACAGTTAAATTTTTAATCTAAATCAATGTTGATAAACGGTGCATATCATCTTGATATGATGTTTATAACCGAGTTTTTGTGTGAATAAGTAATTTTTAGCACTGATAATTAGTTATTTATAAAAATGACCGCAAAAACCGAATTATACAGTTTAACGTATATATTATATATTATAAATAAAAAAAAATCAATAAAAAAACAAGCCTAAAAAACAATAAAAAAGCAAAAATATAATAAAAATATCAAAAAATGCGAAATGAAAAAGATATCCACAATTTTTGTGTTGACAAACTGTTGATATAAAGTGGGTATGTGTAAAAGCTTTTTAGTTGCTATTTTTTTGCCTTTGTGTTATAATTTTTTTGCTATGAAAAAGGTCTTTGAAAATAATAAAATTGATATAATTGCACAAGTTGAAAGCGATCTTTTGCTTTTTTGCGATACATTGCTTGAAAAAAATAAGCAGTTTAATTTAACCGCTATACGCGAAAAGCAAGAGGTTTACGAAAAGCACTTTGTAGATAGTTTGATGGGAAAAGATTTTTTTACTGCCGGCGAAAAGATATTGGAAGTAGGCTCTGGTGGTGGCTTTCCATCTGTTCCGCTAAAAATAGAAAACAGAGAGCTTGACTTTACTTTATTAGAGGCAACGGGCAAAAAATGCGTCTTTTTACAAGAGATAAGAAGGCTTTTTGGCTTTGAGAAATTTGAAGTGGTTAATGCAAGAGCGGAAGAATATGCAAAAACTAAGGCAAGAGAAAGCTTTGATATAGTAACGGCAAGAGCTGTTGCAGAGCTTAGTATTCTTTGTGAGCTTTGCCTGCCATTTTTAAAGGTTGGCGGAAAAGCGGTCTTTTACAAGCAGAAGTCTGAAGAAGAGCTAAGCGGTGGCAAAAACGCCGTGAAAGAGCTTGGCGGAAAAATTGTTAGCGTTAACGATTATACCCTTTTTTCTGCCCCTGAAAACGTAAGAAATATAATTGTTATTGAAAAAGTAAAAAA
>JAFQBR010000221.1 GCA_017399665.1 Clostridia bacterium
GCTAAAGTGGGCGTTTCCTTCATATATATTGAAGGGGTTGTGTAATCGTTCCAAATACCTATTGCATAAATAACCGAAAGTGAAACTATAACGGGGGCTGCCAAAGGTATCATTATTTTAAAGAACACCATGAAATGCCCTGCACCGTCTATTCTTGTGGCTTCCGCATAGGTCGCGGATATGTTTTTAAAAAATCCGTATAGCAAGAAGAAGTTCATACCAAAGCCCGCAGATGACATTAAAAATACACCCAGCGCGTTATTTAACTTCAAAGAGGATAAAAGTCTATACTGTTGAGGTAGCGTGCCTGCTATAGGAACAATCATAAGAAAAATAGCAAAATCGTAAATAAGTCTTCTAGCTTTAAAGCGATATTTTGCAACTACGTAAGAGCTTGTAGCGGCAAAAAAGATATTAGACAGCGTACAAGAAACCGTCATTAGAATACTTATTATCATCATTTCGAATATCGAATATTTGTGCGCAACACCAAAAAGCTTACCTGATATTCTTGTATCAATAACAATACCAGAGCCGTCTTTTGTGGGTAGCCCTGCAAATATTTCGCTGTAATTTTCAAATCGCCAACTCTCTGGAAGCCCCCAAATGTTTCCGCGGAAGAATTCTGACGCTTCTTTAAAGGAGTTTATAAACATCCAAACAAATGGGAAAACAAGAGTTATAGCATAAATGAAAAATATTGCAAATACACACCACATTGCTATTGCTTCTGTACGGGAGCGAAGAACTTTCTTTCTTTTTAACTTCATACTTTTCATAATTAAAACTCCACGTCTGCAAATATTTTTTCAAGAATAAACCTTGCAAGCAAAATAAACGGTAACGCAAGGAAGGATAGCAATAGACCAAAGGTAATTACCTCTACCCTTGAAGATGCGTCTGAATTGCTTATGCTATTATAAATTCTCATTGCAATAGTTTGTGTTTTTGCGTCGTTTGGCATAATCATCATTGGCTGTAACATTACGTTAAACACAGAGGTTAAACCAAGTAAAAAAGTAGTGGTAATAGTTGGCCAAATAAGCGGAATTACTATACCGAACAGCTCTTTCATCATTGGCGTACCTTCAAGCTTTGAATATTCAAACAAATCTATTGGCAACCTACCTATTGCGCCTGAAAGTAAAAGCACGTTAAAGCCAAGCCCTGCCCATATACAGTATACGTATAACATACGCTGTGAGTTTGGATATAGTCCAAACCAGTTGGGCGGAGTTATGTTCATAGACTTCAAAAGTGAGTCTATAGGTCCGTAAACGGGGTCAAACTGAAAACGGAATACGGTTGCAAGAACAACTATGGGAATAATAGAGGGTAAAAAGAATATTACTCTAAACCACTTTGCCATAAACATCTTTTTAAATAAAAAGTAAGATGACAATATGGCAAGCGGTAAGCTTATGAAGTTAGAAACTATCATGTAGCCAACAGAGTTTGAAATTATTCTTTTCATGTTTTCATCTGAAAGACTTTTCCAAACTGTTTTATAGTTTTCAAACCATACAAATTCCCATCTATTAACTATCTGCCCGTTTTCTATGGCGATAAATTTTTGAAAGGTACGCATTATTGAAGAAACGTTTACTATACCCCAAAATATTAAAAAATGCAATATGGGATACGCTAGCATCAAAACTATAAATATAGTTTCTGCTATCGGCTTTTTCTTCTTGCGTGTTTGTATAAGGCTGTTTTCCATAATTCACCAGTTTATTCAGCGCCGTAAACTTTATCTGAATCTTCTTTCCAAGTTGCAAAATTTTCGTTTATAGATGCATATTTTGTAGCAAATAAATCTGTTACGTTGTTTGTTCCAGCATATAATGTTGCATATTCGTTAATGCCGTCTTCTGCCCATTCAATAGTAATTTTCTTGTTAAGAACTAAGTTGCTTTGTGAATATAAATTAAACTTAGTGCTCATTTTGTTAATTTCAAAAATATCACGAGCAAATGGTGTTAAATATTTATCTTCAATACCGTCAAGGTTGGTGTATTTTACGCCAAGCATACCGCCAAGTGAACGTGCAGTAAATAGTTTAGCGTTTTCTTCCTTTAACATGAAAGCTAAGAACTTCTTTGCTTCTGCTTTATTATCTGCTTTTGCAGGGATAATAATACTGTCACCGCCACCTACTTGATAGTTTACTCTAATTACGTTGCCGTTAGCATCTGTTTTTGCACCGGGCACAACAGGAGAAGGCATAAGACGAAGCACGCACTTTGAGCTATCGATATTATCTCTCATTTCGCTTTCAAGCCAATGTGCGTTAGGCATCATTGCAGCATAACCGTTAATAAAGTCAATTTGTGCAGCTTGATACTGACGGCCAGAGCTCCCTTCTAAGCTGTAATCTACCATTTTACCGTTTACTTCGTGAGGAGCAACTAAATCAACCCAAAGCTGAACAGCATCATCAAACTTATAGCTTCCTGCAGGGTCAAACAATTCTTTATTCTTTACTTGCTTGATTGCATTGATGCCATCTATTCCTTGAAGTTGAGCCCACCAGTCGTTAACTAGATAATCCCAGTAATAGTGTTCTGCGCTCCAAGCAAAGGGCTTAATAGTACGTTGTTGATGTTCAGGAAGATTGGGGTCTACTACTATTTTTGCCTCTTCAATAGTTTGGCAAAGTTCAACTAGGTCTTGATAGGTTTCAGGAATTTCCCAACCGTATTTGTCAAATAATACTTGGTTATATACTAAACCGCCTGCGCCGTTAGTCCAAGGAAGTTTGTAATAAGTATTGTTAAATTTCAACTTGCAGTCCTGAAGAGCTTCGGTAATAACTCTGTCTTCAACAGTTACGCCGTCACATTCCATAGCGTAAAGGTCGTTAAGAGGCTCTATCATGCCTTGTAATGCGTAAAGCTCCCAAACGATACCGTGAGACATGATGATGTCGCTATCAGTTCCGTTTTCAAGGAAGTTTGCATAGTCGCTAGTAATTGTTTCAGAGGGATCTATTTCAATTTGAACCCCCGTTGCTTGCGTATATTTTTCTGCAATAGCATACGCCCAAGCAGTGCCGTAACCACCGTTAAAGAAGGTGATCTTTAAACTACCGCTACCCGTGCCACCGTTATCGGGATCGGGACGACATCCTGCAAAAATACCCGTAGACATTACTAAAGCTAGAGCAATAGCGCAAATTTTTGCTAATTTTTTCATAATTTCCTCCTGATTTTTTATATTTTTCCCCTAACGCTTAGGCTGTTTTTTAGTTAAAAAACTTTCTTTTACGTTTGGGATATTAACCTTTTTTGTTTTTACCTTATTATTTCATCAACTTGCTTAAATTCATAAATACGTTATCGAAAATTGCATGGTCGTTACCACCGCATAAAGCAACCTCTACCCTTCTGCAACCTTCAGGTGCGGTAAAGCTGAACTCTATTTCGCCGTATTCGTTAGTTAATGAATCTAAATTGTAAAC
>JAFQBR010000222.1 GCA_017399665.1 Clostridia bacterium
CGTCCACGCGTCACGCGCGACCTCTCTTAATACCCTATATTTTAAATGCTGTACCTTTGTATCAAATTTTTTTATGCCCTTTTGGGGCTTTTTTTCCACTTTTATTTCTTCCATTTTTCCCCTAAAATAAATGAAGTTTTTTTATAATAAACCCTTAATACATAATCAAAAAAGGGGCTATAGGTCGATTAAACGCCATTTCGCCCTCTTTTATATTTGTTAGACTTGATTATTTTCTATTAATTCTAACCCTTGAAATAAGCTTTTCGTTACCAGCAACCGCGCCACCACCAACAGCAACTGCAAATGCAGGCTCTTCGCAAACGTTGGCTCTTATTCCCATGTTAAATCTAAAATATTCTTCTAGTCCAACCACGCTTGAGCTACCGCCTGTAAAGTATACGCCACCTCTTCTAATGTCTGCCGAAATTTCTGCAGGAAGCTTTGCCATTACCATTCCGGCAAGCTCAAAAATTTTATCAAAAAAGGCTTTCACTATTGGGTAAATATCTAGCGAGCTTACAGTAACTGCTCGAGGCTTACCGGTAATTAAATCTCTTCCGTTAACAACGGTTGTTGTATTATCTCTTTCCAGTAAACTTGCAACTTGAATTTTTAATTTTTCTGCGGTAAGTCTACCTATTTTAAGTTCAAAGGTCTGCTCAATATGATCAATGATCATATTATCAAGGCTTTTTCCACCGATATTTACACTTATGCCTGAAATTACACCGCTAAGTGAAACGGCTGCCATATTAGTTGTTCCACCGCCAATATCGATAATAAAGCATGGCGTTGACTCAGTTAGATGAACACCTGCGCCAATCGCTGCTAAAACGGGAGATTCTACAAAGTGAATAGAAAAAACGTCGCATTCGTTAAGCACCTTTTCGAACCTTTTGATAGAAGCGTTATCTGCACCGCAAGGAACGGCAAAAAGCACCGCTGGGCGCTTGCCTAACTTTCTTAATGTAACCTTGTTTAAAAAGTTTTCTATCATTAAAACAGCATTTTGCTCCTCGTAAACGTGGCCTTCGAAAATAGGCGAGCTTACAACTGTTCCGTCTACCGTTTTACCTATTAAGTTTTTAGCATCTTGGCCTATCGCCTTAACCTTCTTTTTGCCCACGTCTGATATAGCAATAACGCTTGGTTCAGAAAGAACAATGCCTGCGCCTATCTGATATATCTTGGTTGTTGATGAACCTAAGTCAATAGTTAAAGTAGGTAACTTCATTTATTTTCCCCTTTGTAAACAAAATAAAATATGTAAAAATGCTTAATAATCGACCTATAGAGGCACTTTTAAAATCCGAACTCTTTTAAAAGACCTTCAAAAATCTCTTTAGGGAAGCCAACTATATTATAGTAACTGCCCTTAATTTCTTTAACCAAATCGTAGCCGTCCTGTATGCCGTAGCCACCAGCCTTGTCTAAACCAAGCCTGCTTTTTACGTACTCTTGCTTAGTTTGTTCACTAAGCTCGTTAAAGGTAACTAGTGATTCGTCTGCCCCAAAAACTTGTTTGTCTTTTGTTATAAAAGCATAACCTGTGTAAACTATATGAGTTTTACCAGACAACTTGCAAAGCATTTGGTATTCCTCTTCATCATCCTTTGGCTTTTGCAAAATTTCCTCGCCAAGCACAACGATAGTATCTGCACCAATAACTGCGCAGTCGGGATACTTTTCAAAAATTTCAAAAGCTTTTGCTTTTGCTATACTTATAACCGATTCTTTAGCAGAAAGACCTTCTAATACAATCTCTTCGCCAACAGCCGGTATTATTTTAAAGCTTACGCCCAAAGAAGATAAAATTTCATTTCTTCTTGGCGATTTACTTGCAAGAATTAGCTCCATAACCTATTTTGGCAACAGTTTTAAATAAACAGACTGTTTTTTATAAAACTGCCAATTCCTTAAGTTTAATAGAATTATTATACAGTAAAAATTGATTTTTGTAAATCTTTTTTAATAATTATATTTTAAAAGAGCATATTTTTTACTTTTTTACCCTTTTTACCACGAAAAACACAAAAAAATCAACTAAAAACAAAAACAGCTACTTTAAAAAAATAGCCGTTTTAATTATTAGCTTTAACCGTTATATCTTTTAACAAATTCAAGTAGTTTATCCACAGTTGTAAACGCAATAGCCATGTTAGTATCTGCAGCACCGTAATAAATGGCTATTCTACCGCTTGAATCGGTTATTGCACTACAAGGAAAAATGCAGTTTGGAGTAAATCCCGTAACCTCGTAAACATCTTCAGGACTAAGCAAATATCTATTAGCTCTATATTTTACAATAGATGGATCTTCTAAGTCTAAAAGAGCAACGCCTACGCTATAAGTAAATCCGTTACAGGTTGCTTGAACGCCGTGATAAATAAGAAGCCAGCCCTCTTCCGTTTTTATTGGTGTGGGGCCTGCGCCAATTTTAATTCTTTCCCAATAAGCTTCATTATGAAAATTCTTCATTAAAAGCTTATGTCTGCCCCAATAAATCATATCGTTTGAATAGCTAATATAGATATTCCCAAAAGGCGTATTGCCTGAATCGCTTGGGCGGTTTAACATAACGTACTGACCGTTAATTTTTTCGGGAAATAAAACGCCGTTTCTGTTAAAGGGCAAAAATCCCGTAGGTATCATTTCAAAACGATTAAAATCAACAGTTCTTGCAATGTAAATGGACGGACCTTCTATATCTGCACAAAACACCACGTAATAAACGTCCTCTATTTTAATTAAGCGTGGGTCATAGCAATAAGGCTTTTCAAACACACTGCCATCTTCGTTATAAAATACGATAGGCTTGCTTTCTAATTGCCAATCGCTACCGTTTTCACTTTTGCCAAGATATAAGTCAGGTGTACCGCTTTTATTTTCTGCGCGAAAAACGCCAACGTATTTACCGTCAACCATAACGGCTGCGCTATTACAAATATGCCAAAAATGTTCAGACTTTTTCATGTCGAACAATGGATTTTTACTATATCTCCAAATATAACAATTTTCATCAGGCGCGTTTTCCCAAATCATTCCGTCATTTTCTTTATAAATGTCGTTAAAGCTCATATATCTATCCTTCCTTTTAGTAATTATAACTTGAAAACTCAAAAAGATAAACTAAATTACACCCTATCCTTCATTACGTCTTCTAAAAGCTCTTCAAAATTAGCGGTTGCAAGACCAACGTATTTATCTGCACAACCGTAATAAACGTAAAGAATGCCATCCTTAACAACAGTGCCTGTTGGGAATACGCAACCGTTATAAATACCTTCAAGCTCAAATTCCTGGTCAGGCTCCATTATGTAATTTTTGGTTCTTGCAATAACCTTTAATGGGTTATCTTTATCAAGAATCAACGCGCCAACACGGTAAATACCATTATCATCTACACCGTGATAAAGCAAAAACCAACCGTATTTGGTTAAAATAGGTACTGTTCCAGCGCCAATTCTTTGTGTTTCCCACCATTCTTTGCCCGTAATAAGTAGCTCTGGCTTTTCATATTCAACTAAGTCATCCCTAAAAGAAAGCCAAATTGAAGGCATTTTTAAACCGGGAACGTTTTTAAATTTAGGGCGAGTGATAAGCACGTATTTACCATTTATTATAGAAGGAAATAGCACTACGTCTCTATCATCAACGCGCGCTTCTGTAATTCTACCAAATCTTTTAAAATTTCTAAAGTCCTTAGTAGCAGCTAAACAGGAAACGGTTATGTTCTCTTTTGCAAAAAATGGCAAAACTTCCCCTCTAATGTCCCCTTCTTCCAAATACATTGGTGGTTTTGTAACACCTTCTATGTATGGTTCTAGCCAATATTGACCAGGAGCGTAAGCATGAGAAGCGTAAGTTACGTAATATAAATCGCCAAGCTTAGTAAGTCTTGGATCTTCAACACAGCCACCGTCACAAGAGTCGTTACTAGGGCTAAAAATAGGCTTATCTGACATTCTAGTAAAATGAACACCGTCGTCGCTTTCTGCTAGACCAAAAACTATTTTGTGGCGCTTATCGTCCCCAGCAGCTCTATATAGCATAACGAATTTTTGTCTTTCGTCATCAAAAATAACTGCGGGATTTAAAACGCAACGTTCTTCCCATTGATTTAAGGGATTAGGCGATAAAATTGGATTAATTTTAGACTTCGTTAATTTCATTACTTTTTTCCTTTTCCTTGCTGTTTTTTACGAAATTTTAACAAAATTTACTTTAAATTTGACATATAAAAGATTAATAATTATAATAGAAGGTAGGAATTCGTTTATAGAAGACTTAATTTCTTACCTTTTTTATTAAGGAGCTAGCCAATGTATAAACTAAAACTTGGAACTTCTATTTCTACCGTAAAACCGTTAGGCTTTAAAGACGGTAATTATCGCTACGGAATTGTCCCCGAACTAGACAGCCACCTAAAAACGCTTAAAAAACTTGAATTTGAAAGCGTTGACGTTGACTGCTGTTATTTATACCTGCCAAGCGATTTTGCAACGTATAACGAGGGATACGAGCTAATAAAATCAAATTCTATCCGCCTTAATGCAATTCACATGCCAATAACCAACGAATGGGCAGATTTAGCATGCCAATACGAAGAAGATAGAAAAGAAATAGTTAAACTTTTCGTTAAACTCATTAAAGAACTCGATAAATATAATCCTTCTGCCTTTGTATTTCACCCCGGTGGATTTGGGGTTAACCAAAGCAATTATGAAGAATATACGAAAAGATTGATAAAGTCGGTTAACGTTTTAACCCAAGAAACTGATAAAAAAATCTGCATAGAAAACATGGCTGGCAAATATTTTTTAGACACGTCCGATAAAATGCTTGATTTTTTATCTAATTGTAAAGATGCTTATACCTGTGTTGACGTAAATCACTTTTATTACGAAAAACCGGAAGATGCAATACTTAAATACGGCGACAGAATAGGAACTATTCACGTTTCCGATTACGACTTTATAAAAGAGCGCCATCTACTGCCAAAGCAAGGTCAAATAGAGTGGAATAAAGTTATTGGCGCGCTTAAAAAAGTTAACTATAACGGAATTTTTAATTACGAGGTATTAAGTAAATTTTCGCCCGAACAAATAAAGCAAAATTACTTGGAATTATTTAATGACTTTAACGAGGAATAACTATAAAATTTTTGTTATCACAGTCCTTGGGGTTTCCCCCAAGGACTTTTTTTGATAACTTTTTAATGTTTTTACTTTTTATTAGTTACAATAAATTAAGCAAGAACTAACTCGATTGAAGCAACGCAAATTTCATAAACAATTGATTCTGCAGAAGTCCAAGGATATAAAAGTTCAATAGAGCTAATAACTGAAACGTTATTTGCTTCTGCTAATGCTTTTGCATCAAAGACCTGTACTCCACCATAAAATGTGTCCTTTAAGCCTACAGTTCCGTTAATAAATGCTTTTACGCCTGTTCCGTCGCCAGTACCGTTTTTGTAGCTACGCAAGGTAACTTTAA
>JAFQBR010000223.1 GCA_017399665.1 Clostridia bacterium
GGAAAAACAGGGTAAGTTATTTACCAAATTCGTGAATAAAAACCAAACCGTTAACGGCGAAGGCGTTCAAACTTTAACGGTTAGCACAAGCGGAGACTTTTCCGTTATACCCCAAAACAGAGAGCTAAAAATCCGTTTTAAAGACATTCAAGAAGGTAGCGTTGAAGTGCTTGTAAACGGCGTTAATCAACCTATAGAGCAACTTATTACCGATTGTGTGGCTTTAAATCTTACCTTAGAGGCAAATAGTGAATACGTTATTACGGTAAGATATGCGGTTAAATCTCAAATGCAAAAGCTTCTTGATTACGCTCTTAAGGTGCTTATTATGGCAAGGGGCGAGTTTACCGATAAGCAAGCTTGTTGGAAAAAAATAGAAAAAGCTACCAACCTTTCTGAATATAAAAAGGCGGTTAACTCCTTAAAGGGTGTTAGCCAAAGCGTTAAAAACCTGCTAAAAGAAATATTGTAATAAGGGCAAAGCCGATTTTGTTAATGCAAGATCGGCTTTAATTTTTTATTAAAATATAGGTTTGATTTTAAGTAAAATCAATTGTTGAAGCATAGCGTATAAGCGTGATAAGGGGGATTTTTATTCTTTTGTATACGAATAATTAAATAAAATTAGGATTTTTAGTGTTTGTTACTACTTAATGCTACGAATCCTAATGTTTTTGAGTTTTTTGTATATTGCTTCATAATTCGCGCGTAGTATATAATAAACACGTAAAATAATGTTATTATTTTGGAGGAAAGATGAAAGCTTTTATTAAAATTAGCATTTTAGCTATTTGTTTAACCTTGTCCACTTCTTTATTTTTAGGCTGTGGTGGGGGTGGAACGGGCTCTGACGGCGCTAAGAAGTATTCAATAACGGTAGAGCAATCTGATAAAGGAAGTCTATCGGCAAGCGCTCAAAGCGCAAGGGAAGGCGAAAAAATAACCGTTACGGCGACTCCCAACGAGGGCTATTTACTTTCTAAAATACTTTTAAACGGCGAAGCAATAGAGTTAGAAGGTAACGGCGCAAGCTTTACTATGCCTGCAAGCGACGCTCTTTTAAAGGCAGAATTTAGTGAAGACGCAAGCTTGCCCGTATTTGAAAACGTGCCTACCTTAAAGGTCTTTGAAATAGAGGCTGTTTCGGTACGTACGCCTGCTCGCGGTTTTTGGAAAATAGCCTTTGGCGAAAGCGCGCTTGAAATAACCGTTTGGGTTAAGGACGCGCATCTTTATCCTAATGCGGACGGTATTAAAGCGTATTTTGGTTTAAAGGGCTATGATAGAGCTATTGGCGAAAACAATATTATGGTTCAAGTTCTTGCAAACGGAGCTATAAAAACCTTTAAGGGTGAAAACGGCGAATACGTTGAAGCCTCTTTAAGCGGAATAAGCGCTGGAGTAAGAGTGTGGGGCGAAAGTGAAGCAAATGGCGTTAACGGCTTTAAGATTTCTTTATCCGTTGATTACGAAAGCTTAAAGGTAGCGCCTCAAAGGGCGAAGGGCAATATAACTATGCTTGCCTCACATACTAATAAAAATACGGATGATATTGATGCAAAGCAAACGCTACTTGCAGGCTCTTACGATATAAATAAGCCCCAAACCTATCCCGTTTTAGTTGATAACAACGAATACGAAGAAAATCCCTTAGCAAGCGCAACTGCTCAGCTAGGCGCTTCTAACGGTATGAGAATGGGCGCTTATTGGAACACCGAAAAGGACTACTTTGCAGACGAAGCTAATTACGAAAACAGAGTTGCAACCCTAACCGGTCACGATAACGCGGATAATAATATATTCTTCTATCAAACTGCAAACGCGAAGCAAATGTACGCAGAAGCAACCGCGACATCTGCCGCGGTTTCGGCATGAAGGTCATCGCATACGACCCGTATCCTGTGCC
>JAFQBR010000224.1 GCA_017399665.1 Clostridia bacterium
GCGCGTGTTCAGCGTCGATAAATGCCGCGATACCGCCCATCTTTTGAGTTTGCGCTATAATGTGAAGAGCTACCGTAGTTTTACCTGAAGATTCAGGGCCGTAAATTTCTATAATTCTTCCGCGGGGAACACCGCCTACACCTAAAGCAACGTCAAGAGCAAGACAGCCTGTAGGAATGATTTCAATGGTCATATCCTTAGAATCTTCCCCTAGCTTCATGATTGCACCTTTACCGTACTGTTTTTCGATTTGGCTGAGCACCTGCTCAAGCGCTTTGCGTTTGTTGTCTTCCATAATTTTTTCCTCACTTATTTTTCTTAGTAATTGTATAAGTCCTTCTATAGCGCGATTAACCGCGTAAAATCCTGTTTAATGCAAAGAGAGCGCTGTTTTTTCCTTGCTCTATAATTTGCTCCCTTGTGCCTGAAAAATTATAGCGAAATACTTCCGCTTTTTGTTCGTTTGCAACAGCTATAAAACAAAGTCCAGCCGGTTTTTGAGCATCCCCCGTTGGGCTTGCATAACCTGTTGTTGCAACTGCTACGTCACAATTTCCGTTTTGCAGTAATCCCTTTACCATTTCAAATGCCACTTCGCGCGAAACAACTGTATGAGCCCTTACCGTTTGTTCGCTTACGCCAAGTCTTTGAATTTTTGCGCCTGTATTATAGCAAACGAAGCCTTCGTAAAAAACTTCACTTGCGCCAGCCACGCTTACTATTGCATTAGCAACAGCGCCACCGGTAAATGATTCTGCCGTGCAAAGTTTTTTGCCACTTATTTTTAATAACGCCACCGCATTTTCCTGCAAAGAAATATTTTCATTTGCATAGATAAAGGAAGAAAACGCGTTTATAAAGCTTTTTATTACGCTATCAAAAACGACGGCGGTTGAATTTTGATTTACAATTTCTACAAAAGCATCACTTTTGCAAAGGGTAAAGCTAAGCTTTACACCGCCAGATGACATTTTTTCAACTGCCTCAGCAGCCTTTTGTAGCGATTGCTCGTTTACGCCGTATAGTTTAAAACACTCTTTTCCTTCGGCGTACTGATTAAACATAAGCCACCTCAGTCTTCTTTGAACACAACTCTGTTTTTCCAAATGTAGTTAATGCCAGAAATTAAAGTCATAACAACAGAGAATACAAAAATAAAGTAACCAACTATCCAAATAATTTCAAAAGCCTTACCTGTAAACGCCTTTGAAAATAACAATAAAACAAGAGCAATATCTTGTGAAATTGTTTTGATTTTACCAAGTTTATCTGCTGCAATTACAACACTTTTTGAAGCTGCAACCATTCTAAAGGAGGAAACAATAAGTTCTCTTGCTAAAATGATTGATATACCTATACCGCCTGAAAGTGCGGGTAAAATTCCGCCGGCAACGTTTGTTAACATCAATATCATTGCGGTTAACACAAGTACTTTATCTGCAATAGGATCTAAAAACTTGCCAAGGTCGGTAACTAAATTGTATTTTCTTGCAATATATCCGTCTAAAAAGTCGGTAAATGCAGCAACTGCAAAAACTATCGTTGCGTATAAAAAGTTGTGCGGTATTACTTCTAAGTAATAAAATGCAATAAATACCGGGATAAGAGCAATTCTTGCTATTGAAATTTTGTTAGGTAAATTCATTTGTACCCTCCTGTTAAACAGTCTTACCGAATAAATCGTAAGCGTTATTTCTTGTTATTTTTACTGTGTATGTTTCGCCTTGGTCAATAATCTCACCCTCTTGAGCTGTAAAATAAACCTTTCCGTCTATATCAGGCGCTTGGAAGTACGCTCTGCCAACAAAGCATTGGCGATCATAATCTATTCCGTCGCAAATAACTTGTATTGTTTTACCCTTGTAAGAGGCAAGATTTTCTTTTGAAATTTCTTTTTGCACCTTATACAGCTCTTTAACGCGCGCATTTTTAACCTTGTTTTCAATTTGACCGTCAAGCTTATAAGCTGGAGCGCCCTCTTCCCTTGAATAAGCAAAAAAGCCTGCGTTTGAAAGTTTTGCTTCTTTAATAAAATCTAAAAGAATATTAAAATCTTCTTCCGTTTCGCCAGGGAATCCGGCAATAAAGGTTGACCTTAACGAGATATTTGGGACTCTTTCTTTAAGCTCTTTTATAAGCTTTAAATAACTTTCGTTATTACCCTTTCTGTTCATTCTTTTTAGCACCGCTGAAGATGCGTGCTGAAGAGGAATATCTAGGTATTTTATAAGCTTATCGTTAGTAATAAGTTGGTCTATAAGCTCGTTATCTATCATATCGGGATAGCAATATAGCAGTCTTATGCTTTGAATGTTTTCTAATTTTGAAAGCTCTTTAATTAAATCGCATAGACTATTTTTACCGTATAAATCTATTCCGTAACGGGTAACGTCTTGCGCAACTAAAATAAGTTCGCTAACGTCGCCTAATGCGTCCGCTTCACATAAAAGCTCCTTTATTGGATAAGAAAAATATTTGCCACGTATTGAAGGAATTAAGCAGTAGGTACAAAAATTATTACAGCCGTCTGCAATCTTTAAGTACGCATAATGTAAAGGTGTTGTTACCTTTCTTTTTAACGTGTTTGGGTTTTTACCCTTTTTTACGTTATTAACCCTTTCGCCTTTATAGCATCTTTCAACCGTATCTTCAAAAAGGTCATAATCAAAAGTCCCCATAAAGCCGTCTACTTCAGTCAACGGCTCGTATAATTCTTCAATAAATCGCTGTGGCAGACAGCCCGTCATTATAAGCTTTTCTAATTTGCCATACTTTTTATACTGACTGCACTCAAGCGCAGTTTCTATTGCTTCCTTTCTAGCGCTTTCTAAAAAGGCACAGGTGTTAACAACTATAATTTGAGCTTCTTCTATTTCTGAAGTGATTATGTATTTATCTTCAATTAAGCCAAGTAATTTTTCGCTATCCACCCTGTTTTTATCACAGCCAAGCGAAATAATGCCAAGTGTTTTTTTCTTTTGCATACATACTCCAATTATATCTTTTCGCCAAAAATTTTCTTAAAATCTTCTTTTGTAATTATAAGCTTGTATTCAACGCCCGTTCTTTCAAGGTACTTCTTTTCTTCCAAAATGTCTAAAACACTTTGCAATTCTTCCCTTGGCACACTTAAATAGAACTTTAAAGAAGAGGCGTTTACGTTTTCACGCATAAAACAAATCTTTAATATTTCCTTTATAAGGAATTCCTTTCTTTTGCTTTGTCTATCTTTAGCTAGTAATGCCCCTTCTAAGTGATTTTTGCAAATTTTTTCATACTGCTCGCTAGCAAAATTTTTAATCTCTTGCGTTTTTAAAAAATCACAAATTCTTCTTGTTTCTGGCCGTGAAAACATAAATGGAATTAGGCGTTCTTCTACTTTATTTTTATAGCGCACCATTATATCGTTTTCACTTAAAAGGTCAGGCAAGCAATTTGTTCCAAGCGCAAAAAATGAAGCAATTTGATTTTCTATTCTAAAAGAAAATCTTGCTGTTGATAAAAGGCGTACATCAGCGCCAAATGCATCTTCGCGGTCTATTTTTGCAAGCAAAACAAAATTAATCCCAACGTAATTGCGCTTGCAAGCAAACTGCGTTATTCGCTTTAAAAGCGTGTAACTATATTCGCTGTGCGCCTGCCTTACTTCATCAAATTCATTGATAACAACAAAAAACAGCGGTAGTGGGTTATCTGTATGCTTTGCATTATACTTTTTAAAGGTAGTATTCTCTTTTTTAAGTATTTGCTCGCGCTTATTTGCTATCTTTTCTAAATAATCTAGGCAAGCAAAAACTTTGTTGTAATCCTTTACGTTAAACCCAAAATGATTATGTGGCAAGCCGTTGAGAGCGTAAAAAGTTTCGCTTTCATCAAAGATAATAAACTGTAAACTGCCACTATTTTTTGAAAACGTGGCAGATAAAAGCATTGTTTGACAAAAGCTCACCACATCATCTAAATTTTGCGAGCAAATGGTGGTTAGCGCAAGCTTTTCACTATCCACCAAAACAGGTATTCCGTCTGGCGTAGCATAAAAGCATAAGCTATCATCTTTTAACGGAAGGTTTAAACCTTCAAAAGTTTCCCTTAAGGGAAATTGTATTTTGTTTCTGTTTTGAATGCAAACGTAAAGATAGTGTGGATAGGGCGGTCTGCCGGTTTTTCTTAATACTATAACCTGCTCTGAGAAAAGATACTCTTTAAGCTTTTCTTCTATCTTTTTTGCAATCACAAAAGCAGACTGGCAAAGCTCTTGATTAAAAGAGCGCACACCATAAGTTAACTGAATGTAATTATGGGTAATATTTGCGCCTATAAGTCGATTATCGACCTCTAGTTCGGCAAAACGCTGTTCTAAAAACTCAAGAGTTTGCGCGTGAACTTCGTTATTTTCTTCAATAAGTTCATTACTCTTTGCAAGATTTGTAAGAAGGTCTGCCGATGGAATTTTATAATTTACTTTCTCCATAACAAACCTCCCTTTTATATTTTTATTTACAGTAAATAAGTTAGCTTATAGCGGTTCGCCAAAGGTTTCTTCAAACTGCTCTTTGGTCATAAAAATCTTTCTTGTCTTGTTGTCGATAGATTGCGAAATATAACCTTTTTCAACCAAGCTATCAATAATTTTGCCTGCCGTTGGGAAACCTATACTAAGTTTCCTTTGTAAGATTGAAATACTTATATTGTTTGCGCAAATTGCAAGACGCATTGCCTTTTTAACAAGCTCATCATCTGTTTTGGCAGGTTGAGAATGCACACTTACGGGAATGTAATCAGCAACGGGTTCGCCAAAGGTTTCTTCAAACTGCTCTTTGGTCATAAATATCTTTCTTGTCTTGTTATCGATAGGTTCAGAAATATAACCCTTTTCAACTAAGGTATCAATAAGCTTACCTGCTTTTGGAAAGCCTATACCAAGCTTCCTTTGTAAGCTTGAAATACTTATATTGTTTGCGCTAATTGCAAAACGCATTGCCTTTTTAATAAGCTCTTCCTCTGTTATAGCAGGTTGAGAATGCCCGCTTGTGGGAATACAATCAACAGCAGGTGCTTGGCTTGTTTGAACCCCGTTACTAATTCTTTCAAGAGCGAAATCTTCTAAAATTGCTTTTCCCATAACAAATCTCCTTTTTTTAATTTTGATTTACAACAAATAAGTTAGCTTATAGCGGTTCGCCAAAGGTTTCTTCAAACTGCTCTTTGGTCATAAAAATCTTTCTTGTCTTGTTGTCGATAGATTCTGAAATATAACCTTTTTCAACTAAACTATCAATAAGCTTGCCTGCTTTTGGGAAACCTATACCAAGCTTTCTTTGTAAGCCTGAAATACTTAAGTTATTTGCGTTAATTGCAAGGCGCATTGCCTTTTTAACAAGCTCATCATCTGTTTTGGCAGGTTGAGAATCACCGCTTGCAGGAATATAATCCCCGCCATGCGCTTCTTCAGATTGAGCGCCTTTATTGATTTTTTCAAGCGCAAACTCATCGTAATAGCATTCGTTATGTTCTTTAATGTATTTGGTAACCATTTCAATTTCTTCAGTAGAAACGTAAGAGCCCTGAGCACGCTCTGCAGAGGGCATATTGCTTGTTCTAAATAAAACGTCGCCACGCCCGAGAAGTTTTTCCGCGCCGATTTCACCCATAATAACTTGCGCATCCGTACCGCTAGACATTTTAAATGCAATTCTTGAAGTGAAGTTGGTTTTAATAGATCCTTCCATAATATCTGCAGAAGGCCGCTGGGTTGCCATAATAAGATGGATGCCCGCAGCACGCGCTTTAGCGTCAAGTCGGCTAATCTTATTTTCCATAAGTTTTCTTTCGCCACTTGAAGCCATAAGGTCTGCAAATTCGTCTATGATAATAAGAATCTTGGGCATCTTTTTACCCTTCTTCTTTTCCATAAAACCGTTGTATTCTTCAATATTTTTAGCC
>JAFQBR010000022.1 GCA_017399665.1 Clostridia bacterium
AAAACTACTGCAACGGCAGAACAAACGTAAGGAATAAAATAAATTATTCTAAATACTTTCTTACCCCTTATCTCTTTGCTTAAAAGATAAGCAATAATCAAAGACAAGACCAAAGATATTAAGGTGCTTGTGCCTAAAATCAAGGTGTTAATAATAGCTTCCCAAAACTTATCATCTTCAACAACCGTTTTAAAGTTTGCAAAAAGCGGATCAACAAGCTTTGCCCCCTTAAAACTAAAGCCCTTCATTTTTAAAAATGCCATAGCAAAAGCCAAGCAAAGGGGAATTACACCAAATATTATAAAGCCAAGCAATGGGCCTGATGCAAAGATAGTACCTGCAATAGCTTCTTTATTGATAGGTTTTTTTCTTTTTTTAGGAGCAACGGGGAAAAGAGCTTCCCCCGTTACGTCATTTACTAAAGATACCGAATGGTTTTCATTCATAGTATCGTTCTCCTTATTTAATCAATATTTTGATTATTTCTTTTTTGTATATTCTTTTAATAAGCCCCAAGTCTTGGTATAATCCTTAGCTTGTTCGAAATCAGAAAGAGTCTTTAAGCCGTTACGAACTTGACCGTTTAGGTAGTTAGCCCAGTCGTCAATCCAATCGTTATCTCTTAAATACCACCAGTCACCGGGAGTTTGGTGAGCTGCTGCACGTACGAATACGATAGAGTTTTTGGGGTTCTTATCACTTTGTAAGAATACTTCGCTGTTAGCTAAGTCCATTTGAGAAGGAATAGCAAAGCCTGATTCAGCTTGAGCAGATTGACCGGTTCTACCACCGATAAATTCACAGAAGAACCATGCAGCATTCTTGTATTCAGATTTTGCGTTAATACATAAAGCAACTGAACCGGAGTGACCTGCTTCTACACCGTGAACGGTGATGTTACCTTCTGCATCATATTCTTTATACATGGGTAGGGGTGCTACATCCCAAGCGAAGGGATGACCGAATGCAGAAATAGTGGTCTTATCCATAACCTTACGGAAGTTGGTTACGTTCCATCTACCGTCTACTAGCATTGCTACGTTACCTTCGGTAAACGCAATAGCCTTAGAACCGTCGCCACCGATTGAGTTAGGATCGGGACAGATACCGTAGCCCATTAAACCATTATCAACTTCAACGCTAGTCTTTTGACCAACTCTTACGAATTCTACGAATGCTTCTCTTTGAGAGGGAAGTACGTTTAACTTGCCTTCTGTAGCTGCTGCAGTAACTTCAGGTCTGATAGTCTTGTTAGTTTCAGGGTTAACAACCTTATCACCCCAAGCAATGATTTCGCCTGCATTGTACTTCTTGCCGTTAACGGTGAAGCCTTCTGCATTGTCATCAGCTACGATATAGTTCTTGGTATCTTCCATTAAGGTGAAATCCCAGTAACCGCCGTTGTATGCGGGATCAGAGGTGGGAACGTATTGAATACAGTCACCGCCTACAGACCAGCAGTAGTTATACCACCATTCAGTATAGTAACCGAAAATGTTCTTTCTGCCCATTTTAGCACGAGCAGCGTTTTGAACTAGGTTAGATAAGGTTACGCATTCATCCCAGCTCATGGGAACTTGGTTATTAAACCATTTAGCGCCGTTAGCGTCTACGAAGTAACCTTTTTCTTTAACTTCGCCGGCAATACCGTATTCAGCTTTGGTTTTACCGCGAGAATCCTTTGCTCCGCTATTGAAAGCTGCTAAATCGCTAGCTGCAACAGAGAATACCTTTACGCCTGCTTCGTTGAAGTAAGTTTCGTTATAGAAAAGAACGGTGGGACCGATATCTTTAGGAATACCCCAGTAATGAGCGTTTTTCCCGTTTGACGCACCTGTTTCAACGTCATATTTAAAGAGGTTAATAGCAGAAGGATATATTTCGTTAAGGTTTATCTCTCTAGATATTGCAACGTAATCATCAAGAGGTTCAAGATATCCCTTTTCAGCATAA
>JAFQBR010000225.1 GCA_017399665.1 Clostridia bacterium
AATAACTGTTCCTTAGGATCGGTGGGGAATTCTTTACCGATTTTGCTCTTATATTCAGCCTTAAACTGTGTTGCTAAAACCTTAAGGTCCTCAGCTGTAAGTTCAACGTCTTGTTTAACGCCTTTTGCTTCCTTCATTTGGTCGATAAGCGTTTCAAAATATTTCTTACCAACTTCCATAACTACGTCTGAGTACATTTGAATAAATCTTCTGTAGCAGTCCCAAGCCCATCTGGGGTTGCCTGACTTAGCAGAAAGTACTTCAACAACTTCTTCGTTAAGACCTAGGTTTAAGATAGTATCCATCATACCGGGCATTGATGCTCTTGCGCCTGAACGTACAGAAACTAATAAAGGATTGGTCTTATCGCCGAATTTCTTTCCGGTGATTGCTTCAAGTTTGTCGATATTTTCCATGATTTCAGCTTTGATGCTATCGTTGATAATCTTGCCGTCATCATAGTACTTTGTACAAGCTTCCGTTGTGATGGTAAAACCTTGAGGAACAGGTAAACCAAGGCTGGTCATTTCAGCAAGGTTTGCACCCTTTCCTCCAAGAAGTTCACGCATTTTGCCGTTACCTTCTTTAAACTGGTAAACGAATTTCATAATATCCTCCTGATGCAGTTTTACTGCGATAAATTTTACTAATTTATTTTGCCCGAAATTCTGTGGCGTTTATTCTTTATTTTAATTTGCTCGCTAAAAAAGCGCACAAAAAAACACCACCCTTTCGTTAGGGCGTTTATTATTTTACAATAAAATAATATTTTTAGCAAGCCAATTTACCCCCTTTTGCACAAAAAGATACATTTTTTGTATATTGTCGTTAAAAAATTGCATATCAAAGGCAAAAAAATCTTACAATCAGTTATTTTTGAGCCAAAATTTTTGCAATTTTTAAACAGTTTATAAAAATCAAGTGATATTACAAACGACGCTTGGTTTTAGACAAGAATAAATTTAAACTGAAACAAAACAAAAGAGCAAGCACTTTCTTGCTTGCCCCCGTTTGTTTTATTATTCTTTTGCTTACTTTGACGCTTTTGGCTGTTTTGGCGGTGGATTACCCATCATAGAATACAAATAGCACTCTATTGGACCATTGTAAATTTTGCGTTTTTTATCTGCCTTTTTGCCAAATAATCTTTCAAAATCAGTTACAGGTGTTAACGTGTAAGCGCTCCAATCATCAAGACGGGCAAAAACTTTGCCATAATCTTTCATAAGCTTTTCTATCTCTTTTCGCTCTGAAAGTCTTTCGCCATAAGGTGGATTTGTAATAATCACGCCGTACTTTTTAGCTGACGAAAAGTCGCGCATGTCTGCCTTTTGAAAGTGAATATATTGTTCTACTCCTGCAATTTTTGCGTGTTTTCTTGCAAGAGTAAGTTGTTTTTCATCAATATCAAATGCGCTAAGCCTAATAGGATTGTCTTTTATGTTAAGCATTGCCTGCGCCTTTATATCATCAAAAACCTTACGGTCAAACTTTGGCCAATATAAAAAGTCAAAATCACGCATGCTTCCCGCAGGAATTTGTTGAGCCTTAAGAGCAGCTTCAATAGCAAAAGTTCCGCTACCGCAAAATAAATCAGCAAAAGGCTTTGTGTAGTTCCATACAGTAAGATCAATAATGGTTGCAGCTAAAGTTTCCTTTAAAGGCGCTTCGCCAACGAGTGCGCGGTATCCCCTTCTATGAAGTCCGCTACCAGACGTATCCAAAAGCACGGACACGTGGTCTTTTATTATTGCTACTTCTATGCGATAACGCTCGCCGTTTTCAAGAAGAATTTTACCTTTTGAAAGAGCGTTAACAATCGCTTTTTTTGTAATGCTTTGCGTAACTGAAATTGCATGAATAGTACTGTCTACGCATTTAGCAACAACGTCGAACTTGCCGTTAATCGACACATAGCGCAACCAATCTATTTGCGAAACACCGTCGTAAAGCTCATCAAAGCTCTTTGCTTTAAACTCAGCAATCTCAATATATACCCTGTTTGCCGTACGCAAAAAAAGGTTACATTTTGCAATGTCTGCAATATCCCCCTCAAAGCAAATGCGCCCGTTTATGGCAGGGTTTTCACCATAACCTAATTTATATAATTCTCTCTTTAAAACCGCTTCACAACCTGAAGGGCAAGAAACACAAATTTTCATTATTGTTTTTCCTTAATATCTAACGTCATCTGCGTAAAAAGCGTTTTCTATATGATTTATTTGCCCATTAAGATTTTCTATTACGTCAAAGCGAACACACTTATTGCTATATTCTTTGTGATTTAAAAGATACTGCTCGGCAAGTAAAACGTACTTACGCTGTTTATTATAATCTACCGCATCACCTGGCTGACCGTATGCCACACTAGAGCGCGTTTTGACTTCAATAAAAACCAATAAGTCCCCGTATAGCGCGATTAAGTCCGCTTCGCCAATTTTTGTGGTATAGTTTTTTTCAATTATTTTATACTTCTTTTTCTTTAAAAACTTACACGCTGAACGCTCGCCTATTCTGCCCAGAAGTTTTTTATAAAACTCCGTCTGTGTAATTCGCACGGTCCTTTCTCCTTAATAACTTTAATGTGCTGAGCAGTACCGTACCCCTTATGCTTTTCAAATCCGTATTCGGGGTACTGTTTTGCATATTCCACCATAAGATTATCTCTGTATACTTTTGCAACAATTGATGCGCAACCAATAGTATAGCTTAAAGCATCCCCTTTAATAATTGGATAGCAGGGAACGTCAGTTTTAATGTCTAGCGCATCACAAAGCAAAACGTCGGGTTTAACGTCTAAACCGTTTACACAGTCTGCCATACATTTTTTGGTAGCTTCCAAAATATTAATTTCATCAATTTCCTTAGGCTCTACCCTGCACACCTTTACTGCAATAGCTTTAGCCAATATTTCCCCTGCAAGTCTTTCGCGCTTCTTTTCAGAAACCTTTTTGCTATCATCAACCCCTTCAATAATATCTTCATCATTAAGTGGCATAATAACGGCGCAACACACAACAGGTCCAGCCAAAGGGCCTCTTCCAACCTCGTCGCATCCTGCAATTAGGTTATATCCTTTTTGCTTGCATTTGTTTTCATATTGCAATTTTAACTGTTCTTTTTCTGTCATTTTTATTGCGTTAACCGACTTATAGGCTAACTTTTCCCTCTAAACATATTTTTCCTAAACGACCTTTTCTAAAGTCTTCAATAACACTTCTGCCCGCTCTTTCGTAGTCATAATCGCCACCACGAACCAAACAGCCCATTCTTTTACAAATAGCTTCGTATATTTCTAAAGTGCCTTTATCTCCTACCTCAACACCGTATCTTTCAGTTATTGAGTTAGGTGAAATTTTAATTAATTCATTTAAGAATGAAAAACATAAATCGCTTACGTCAAGCAAGTTATCGTTAAGTCCACCAATATAGGCAAGGTGTAATCCGTAAAGATTATTATCTAGCTGTGGTGGCATTGTACCTGGGGTATCTAAAAGTTCAAAGCCGTCAAGTCTTACCCATTGTTTACCCCTTGTTACCCCTGCTTTATCGCCAACCATTGCAGCCTTTTTACCGCATAGCGCATTGATTACCGTTGACTTTCCTGTGTTAGGCACGCCTGCAACCATTGCGCGAAGTGTTTTATTAACACCCTTTGCCTTATTTCTTTCAATTTTTTCGTGTAACAGTTCTTTAAAAGCTGTAAATATATTTTTGCAACCGCCAGCAACAGTACCAACTGAAGTTACAACCTTAATACCTTCTTTAGCAAAATAAGAAACAAGATAATCTCTATCTTTTTCACTAATTAAGTCGCACTTATTTAAAACGTATAAAAAAGGGCGGTTGGCTAGTTTTTTTTCTAGCACAGTATTTCGGCAAGCAAAAGGAGCGCGCGCATCTAAAACAAAAATTACGCCGTCGCAAAGCTTAATATTCTCTTCCATCATTCGCATAGCCTTGGTCATGTGACCGGGAAACCATTGAATATGTTCTAAATCCATAATTAACTCCTTTTTTTACTAAAAAGTAGCGATAATCGACCCATAGAGGGGCTTTTTTGCCTATTAAAACAAAACACTATATAGAGATAAATATAAGATACAACAAAAAAGAAACAATAAAATGTAATAATTTTTAACAAACGTATAGCTTTTTTTATAACAAAACCGCTTAAAACTTAAGCGGCTTATAATTACTTTTTATTTTTCTCTTTTTCTAAGGCGCGCTTATATTTTCTGTAAAGATCAGGGCGTTTTTTTCTTGTAATTTTAATAGCTTCTTCTTTGCGCCATTTATCAATAAGCGCGTGATTTCCGCTAACTAAAACGTCCGGTACTTTTTTACCGCGAAAATCCTGCGGTCTTGTATATTGTGGATATTCTAAAAGATTATCTGTAAAGCTTTCATCTTTTAAGCTCTCTCCAGCAATTACCCCTTCAACGTAACGGCAAATTGCATCAGTTACAACCATTGCGGGAAGCTCGCCACCTGTTAAAACGTAATCGCCAATAGAAATTTCGCTATCAATATATTCATCTAATACTCTTTGGTCAATACCTTCGTAATGTCCGCAAAGAAGAACAATATGGTCATACTTTAAAAACTCGCCAACCATTTTTTGCTCAAAGCGCTTACCCTTAGGTGACATATAAACACGAATGGCCTTATGTTCTTTATCGATCGCTTCAATTGCATCTGCAACTGGCTGTGGCATCATAAGCATACCCGCGCCACCGCCAAATGGGTAATCGTCGCATTTTTTGTGTTTATCTAAGGTGTAATTTCTAATATCTGTAATCTCTATCTGCACCTTTCCACTTTCCGTCGCTCTACCAATAATGCTTTCCTTTAAGGGCGCGAACATTTCTGGAAAGAGAGTGAGTATATCAATTCTCATAATTAATCTCTTTTAAAAATTCTTCTTTTTCAACAGTTATTTTGCGATTTTCAATATCGAAACGCGCGTTATAGCTTTTTAGCCAAGGTGCAATTACTCTGCCCTCTGTTGTAGCAATATAGTAAATATCAGTTCTTGCAGATAAAATATCTTCAACCTTACCAAAAACCTCACCCTCTTCAAAAACAACGTCGCAACCGATTACGTCACAAATAAAATAGGTGTTTTTTCTGCGTCGAACGTCCCTTTTATTAGCATAAATATCTTTATTTCTAAAAAGCTCTGCGTCGTTTCTATCTGCAATTCCCCTTAAAAGAATAAAAACGTCCTTATCTGAGCGCATTTTTAGCACCTGATAAGAGACGTTATCAATAAAAACCTCTTTAAGGGCGCTTATGGCGTAAAAATCGTCGGTATAATTTTTAATCTTTAATTCACCGCGGATACCTTGTGGTTTAAGCACCGTACCAATAAGAAGTTTATCCATAAAAACCTTCTTAAACTTCGCTTCTTTCTTTAATTTCGATATTGTATTTTTTGCCTGATTTAGCAGAAGCAGCCTTAACAAGAGTTCTCATTGCCTTTGCAATTTTACCTTGACGGCCAATAACCTTACCCATATCCTCTTCATCTAAAACGATAGTTACGTTAACAAGGTTGCCGTTTTCTTCTACTTTGTATTCAGCTTTATCGGGATTTTCAGCAAAAGTTCCAACGATATACTTAATTAAATCTAACATCATTTATCTCCTTAACGCAAGTTTAATGCGTTATTATATTCAAATTTTATTACCAATATTTTTATTGTATAGCATTTACAATAGGCTATATTGAACCATTTTTTACCAAAAACGCTAAAACGTACCAAAAATTGCAATACGTTAGCCAAATTTGATTACAAATCGGCATAATTAGCTACGCAAAAACATAATTGTCTTTGCGTAGCGCCGAGTCTTTTTACTGCGCGCCAAACTAAATAATAGTAGCGCAACCTTTACCCCTTATAAAAAATTATTTTTTCTTTTTGGGGTTTGTTTTTGCAGGAGAAAGCTTTGTGGGCTTTTCGATAACGCCTGCATTAACTAAAAGAGACTTAACTGTTTCTGTGGGTTGAACACCTTTAGCAATCCAATCTTTAGCCTTATCAGCGTCGATAACGATTTCTACAGGGTTAGCAACGGGATTGTAGTGACCAACTTTGTCGATATACTTGCCGTCACGAGCAACTCTTGAATCAACTACAACGATACGGTAGAAGGGGCTCTTCTTGTCACCCATTCTTGTCAATCTCATTTTTACTGCCATTTGTATTTCCTCCGTTTTATTATTACTTAATTAAAATTTAAATGGGAGTTTACCCATCTTTTTACCTTTTAGTTGTTTCATCATTTGCTTAGTTTGTTCGTACTGTTTAAGCAATGAATTTACTTCTTGAATAGAAGTTCCGCTACCGTTTGCAATTCTTGTTTTGCGTGAGTAGTTTAAAATATCGGGATTGCGACGTTCACGCTTTGTCATTGAAAGAATAATTGCTTTTATTCTTTCTATCTTGCTCTCGTCAATATCGCCTTCCTTAACGTTCATTTTGTTTGCGCCAGGCATAAGACTTAACACAGAGCCAATGCCCCCCATTTTCTTAACCATTTCAAACTGGTCAAGATAATCTTCCAACGTAAAAGAGTTCTCTTTGAACTTCTTTTCCATCTTTAAAACGTCTTCTTCGGTTACAGCTTCTTGCGCCTTTTCAATGATTGAAAGCACGTCGCCCATACCAAGAATTCTGCGCGCCATTCTATCTGGATGGAAGGGCTCTATATCGCCAAGCTTTTCGCCAATGCCCGAAAATTTAATGGGCTTGCCTGTTACGGCTTTAATAGAAAGACATGCACCACCGCGTGTATCGCCGTCAAGCTTTGTTAAAACCACACCCGTTATATCTAAACGGTTATTGAATGTTTCTGCAACTTCAACGGCAACTTGACCGGTCATAGAGTCAACAGTAAGCAAGATTTCGTGTGGATTTACCGCGCTTTTAATATCTTCTAGCTCCTGCATTAACTTTTCGTCAATTTGAAGTCTACCTGCAGTATCTATAATAACGGTATCAAAACCAAAGCGTTTAGCGTGTTCAATACCTTTTTTAGCAATTTCAACAGGGCTTATTTGACCAAGAGTAAATACCTCGCAACCAGCCTTTTGCCCAACAGTTTTAAGCTGATCTATTGCAGCAGGACGGTAAACGTCGCCAGCAATTAGCAAAGGATTTTTACCCTGCTTTTTAAGAAGCATACCAAGCTTTGCAGAAAGCGTTGTTTTACCTGCGCCTTGCAGACCGCACATCATAAT
>JAFQBR010000226.1 GCA_017399665.1 Clostridia bacterium
CTTATCCGTACTTTGAAATGATTATCGAAGGGCTTGAAGATCTTGCTGAATATAAAGCGATTACTTCTTATAAAAACAGCAACAAGACCTTAGAGCAAATGCAAAATATACTTGCAATTAACGGTCAAATTAGCAAGATTTGCGGGCTTCAAGAAATAGTTAACAGGCTTTTAGCGGAGCTTTCGCCACTTGAAAGGTTGCTTATTGAATATAAATTTTTTAAAGCAACTCCGCCAAAAAAGGTTAACTATTCTGCACGTGCATATTTCAGAGCGCAAATTAGGGTATTTAATAAACTTATTGAAAGAATGCTTCAACTTGGCTATAACGTAGATTGGTTTAAGCAAAATTATTTAGACCTTTATTTTCTTAAAGCAAAATACAGAAAGCTTAAAAAAATTAAAAAACTTGGCACTGTTGAAAATAGTGTTAGAGATAGCGCTGCATAAATTATTTTATCACAAAATAAGCATTGCTATCTAATCAAATTCATTTAACAAAAGAAAAATAATCTGTTTTGTTATCGGGGGTGAAATATATGCGTTTTAACTTAACAGATATTATATATATGCTTTAACCGCTAATTATTTTTTATAATTTAAAGCGGAAAGAGATGTTTCGGCTACGCGTGGGCATTACCGTTTATACTCATTCTGAGCGGACTTTCACCTTTTTTAGGTCATTCTGGAACGGAGCGTAAGCGAAGTGATAGAATCTAAATAGCTATGCCAGCTAAATCGCTAAAGCGAATAAATCTGCAAAGCAGATGAAATTGCTAGCGCAATTAAATCCACGCCCGCGTGGGTTTGGGGATGGCTCTTATTATAGAATTAGAGATCTTTCGGCTACGCGTGGGCATTACCGTTTATAGTCATTCTGGAACGACTTTCATATTTTTTAGGTCATTCTGGAACGAGCGTAAGCGAAGTGATAGAATCTAAATAGCTATGCCAGCTAAATCGCTAAAGCGAATAAATCTGCAAAGCAGATGAAATTGCTATCGCAATTAAATCCACGCCCGCGTGGGTTTGGGGATGGCTCTTATTATAGAATTAGAGATCTTTCGGCTACGCGTTGGCATTACCGTTTATAGTTATTCTGGAACGGAGCTTTAGCGCAGTCGAAGAATCTCATAGCAGAAATTAAATCAATAACTTAGTAAAAATCGTCCTCTTCTTTATAGGCAACCATCTTGGGTTGGACTGTATAGCGTGGGCGAAAAAGTAAGTAAATTACGCTTATGCAAACCAAAATAACAGCAATAGTTATAATAATTTTCATTGTGGAATCAACGGCAAATGCGCTTTTAACGTCGGTGTCGTCAATTTCTGTATCCTGCGGGGCGGAATTTGGCTCTGAATCTGGTTTTTGGGTTACAAGAGGCAAAGGGTGGTCGGGAACTTCAAAGGGCGCAAATGCGCTTTTACGGACGTACCCTATGTAGCCGTCGGCATAAACGTAATAAAATAATTCACTACCGGTTGCAAGCAGTCCGTAATATACGGCTGTTTGCCCGGCGGAAAGAACCGTTTTCGGGTATTGCTTGTCGCTATCGGCAAAAAGTATTTCGTCTGCGGTTATTTTTATGGAAATTTCGGGGTATGGGCTTTGGGGTATGCCATCGAATAAAAGTAAATCACAGGTTTTTATATAACCTTCCCGAAATGGCAAGTTATCGTTGCCGTCCATATATATAACGCGGGTTGCATCCTCTCCCGCAGTTACCACCTTAACAAAGTAGGTTTTCGGCAGGTAAAACTTGACTATTTTGCAAGAGTAATCTGCATAAAAAGGGGTGTTTTCATTTATTATCCTTGCCCATTGTTCTTCACTTGCAAAAACAGCATAATTTTTATTAAAAACCGCGCTATAGGTCGATAGATCGGCTTTTTGGGGCGGTATTATTATGCCAAATATTATGCAAAATAGGGCAATATACAGGGTTAAACGTTTAAGCGGTGTTTTCATACCGCAATTATAACAGTTTGTAAAACAAAGATTCAGTCGATTTTTGTCAGCTTTAAGGAAGGTTTGTCTTATGGAAGATATTATAAAAAAATTGCTTGATATCGAGCAAGAACAACAAAAAAGAAAATCCCCATTAAATAGTTATAACGTGGGCGAAAAGGTGCACCAAAAACAAATGCTTTTCCATAAGTGCCTTAAAAATAACAGGTGGGTATTCGGTGGCAACCGTAGCGGTAAAACAGAGTGCGGTGCGGTTGAAAGTATTTGGCTGGCAAGGGGTATTCACCCCTATCGGGAAAACCGTAAAAACGTTTTCGGCTGGGTTGTTTCCCTTTCGCAACAGGTCCAACGCGACGTCGCGCAGAAAAAAATACTGCATTACCTTAATAAAAGAGATATTGTGGAAATTATTATGCTTTCGGGCAGAAAAGATAGCCCCGAAAATGGCGTAATTGACCAAATTATCGTTAAAAACGAGCTTGGCGGTCTTTCTACTATCGGCTTTAAAAGTTGCGACCAGGGCAGGGAAAAGTTTCAAGGCGCGTCACTTGATTTCGTGTGGTTCGACGAAGAACCCCCTAAGGACGTTTATGATGAATGTCAGATGCGCCTTTTAGATAAATGCGGAACAATGTTCGGTACAATGACTCCGCTTAAAGGGCTTACCTTTATTTATGATGAAATTTATATGAACGCAAATCACTCAAACGAGGTTTGGTACGAGTTTATGGAGTGGGCAGATAACCCATATCTTAATCAACAGGAGGTTGAAAGGCTTACTGCCAGCTTGTCTAAGGATTTGCTTGATTCAAGGCGTTACGGCAGATTTAAGGCAGGTAGCGGGGCGGTTTATAGTGAGTTTGACGAAAACGTGCACGTGCTATCAAATCCATTCCCCATTCCCTTTGACTGGCAAGACGAGCTTTCCATCGATCCGGGGCTTAACAATCCGCTATCCTGCCATTTTTACGCCGTTGATTACGACGGCAACGTATACGTTGTTGCAGAGCATTACGAGGCAGAAAAAACAGTTGATTATCATGCAAAAAAAATAAAGGAAATTGCCAAAAGCTTAAATTGGCACACCCGATCCGACGGACGGCTTAGCGCGCTTATTGATAGCGCTGCCAATCAAAAGACGTTGGCTTCAACAAAAAGTGTTACGCAACTTTTTTTCGAACACGGTATTGCTTGTAATCCAAACGTAAATAAAGATAAGTTTACCGGTATTGCAAGGGTTAAAGAATACTTTGCAAACAATAAAATTTACATATTCCCATGCTGTGAAAACCTTATTAGGGAAATTAAATCTTACAGGTGGGGGGAGGGCGATATCCCCATAAAAAAAGAGGACCACGCCTTGGACGAGCTTCGCTATTATATTATGAGCAGACCGCACAAAAGTGCCCCTATAGCACCGTTAACCGCTGTTCAAAAGGATAAAGAAAGGCTTATTAGGCGACTTAAAACCAAAGGGGGAAAATAACGTTTGGAGCGTGAAAAAATATATGAAAAAATACAAAAGGCGCTACTTAAACGCGCGCTAGGGTATGACTCTAGCGAAACGGTGGAAGAATACGCAAAAGATGGCGAGGATATGACTATTATTAGAAAAAAGGTAACTAAAAAAAACGTTCCGCCAGATATCTCTGCCGTTAAAATGCTACTTGAAAATCTTTCAGATTCGCCCAATTCTTTATCTTCCTTGTCAGAAGAAGAGCTGGAAAAAGAAAAATTGCGTTTACTTGCGCTTTTAAAGGAGAAATGTAAAGTTGAAAATAGTTAAAGATAATCTTAAAATTGTGTGCGATATTAACGGATGCAATAATCTTGCCGTCTATAAGCTTATTTTAGACGTCGGTGGACACGAAAGTATTAGAATTTGCGATAAGTGTCTTAAAAGCTTTTATGAAGAGGCATCTAAAAAACTTGCGCGTAAGGGGATAAAAAGTGAAACAGTTAAAAAATAATCAATCAAAAAAAGAATTTTACGAGGCGCTTGCTAATGAAGTTACGATGGACTTCGAGCGTAGGCGTGAGGAGCGTAAAAGCTTAGAACAGCAATGGCAACTTAATATGAACTACCTTATGGGTAATCAGTACGCAGAAATTTCGCCCACAGGGGAAATTGAAGAAAGCGACGTAGATTATTTTTGGCAGGGGCGTAACGTTTATAATCATATTGCGCCTATTTTTGAAACTAGGGTTGCAAAGCTTTCTAGGGTGCGCCCAATAATGTCCGTTCGTGCGCAAGGGGACGATGAAGGGGATTTAAAAAGCGCTAAGCTTGCAACTTCTATTTTAAACTCTACCTTTTCGCGTATCGATATGAGCGACGTAATCTATAAGGCCACGCTTTGGAGCGAAACACTTGGTAGTTCATTTTATAAGGTTATGTGGAATAACAACGGCGGTAAAAGAGTAGGCGAAATAGATGGCGAAACAGTTTACGAAGGGGACGTGCAGGTTGTTGCTTTATCCCCGTTCGATATCTTTCCGGATAGCCTTTTTCACGAGGAAATTAACGATCAAAAAAGCATCATTCACGCAAGGGCTATGCACGTTGATAAAGTGCGCGAAATGTACGGTAAGGAGCTTATAGGCGAGGATATTAACGTTTTTACCCTTAATGAAACAGCACCTTCTTTATCACTTAATGGCGCAAAAAGAATAACGGGCGGTATGGTGCACGATAACGTTTTAGTTATTGAAAGATTTGAAGCGCCAACTGAAAAATTCCCAAACGGCAGAGTAGTTACGGTTGCCAATAATCAAATTTTAGCTATTGGCGAGTTGCCCTATATTAACGGCGAAGAAGGGCGCAGAGTTATGCCTTTTGTTCGCCAAGTTTCAATTAACCAAGCAGGGTGCTTTTTCGGTGTTAGCGTTATCGATAGAGTAATACCATTGCAACGAGCGTATAATGCTGTTAAAAACAGAAAACACGAATATTTAAATAGGCTCACTATGGGTGTTGTTGCCGTTGAAGACGGCTCGGTAGATACCGATGCTTTGATTGAAGACGGCTTATCGCCTGGCAAGGTCCTTGTATACCGTCAGGGTTCAAATCCGCCAAGATATATGTCAAATACTTCCGTTCCGCCCGACTTTTCCTATGAAGAAAGTAGGCTAGAGCAAGAGTTTGTAAACATAAGCGGTATTAGTGAGTTTTCAAGAAATTCAAGTACTATCGACCATAATATGAGCGGTGTTGCGCTTGAACTTTTGGTTGAGCAGGACGAAACAAGGCTTGTAACCTCTGCAGAAAATATTAGGCGCGCGGTAAAAACTATCGGCAAACAAATTATAAGGCTGTTTAAGCAGTTTGTTTCGGTTACTAGAATGATGCGCGTCGCCGGCAGGGGAAATTCCGTGGAATTATACTATTTTAATTCGGGCGATTTATCAAGTGATGACGTCGTTTTTGATACAGAAAACGAATTAAGCTATACTCCTGCGCAAAAGAAAAGTCTTATTTACGACATGCTCTCTGCTGGTCTTTTAACAGATGAAAGCGGAAATATGAGCCAACGTACAAAGGCAAAAGTGCTTGAGCTTTTAGGCTTTGGCACTCTTTCAGGCGCGCAGGATATTACTAATTTGCACATTGAAAAAGCTCAGCGCGAAAATATATCTATGATGGCAAAAGAGGAAACCGTTGAAGAATTTGACGAGCACGAACTTCATATCACAGAGCATACGCGCGCACTTTTAACAGAGGATTTTTCTTGCAATAAAAAGGCAAAAGAAAGAATACTTTCGCACCTAAATTCACACAAGACCTTAATGGGCTTAAATTTACAAGAAGTGCCTGTATAGGTCGATTAAATCATATTTATAAGGAGAAAATTGATGAATAATATAAGCAATAACCAATGCGAAACAACAAAAAATGAACAAATTGAAGCAGAAGAAGGTTTACCCGAAGAACAATCTTTAAAAGTCGATAATAAAGACTCTTACGGTAAATTTAATTCAGCAGATGCGCTACTTAGTGCC
>JAFQBR010000227.1 GCA_017399665.1 Clostridia bacterium
GGAAGATTGATGTGAATTTGGCGGTCAAATCTGCCGGGACGCATTAACGCGGGGTCTAATATGTCTGCTCTGTTGGTTGCAGCCATAATGATTATACCTTCGTTTGATTCAAAACCGTCCATTTGAACCAGTAACTGGTTAAGAGTTTGCTCTCTTTCGTCGTTACCACCACCAAGGCCTGCTCCTCTTTGACGGCCTACTGCGTCAATTTCGTCTATGAATACGATACAAGGCATTGCCTTCTTTGCCATTTGGAATAAATCGCGAACGCGTGATGCACCAACACCAACGAACATTTCAACGAAGTCTGAACCGCTGATAGAGAAGAAGGGTACGTTTGCTTCGCCCGCTACTGCTTTTGCGAATAGAGTTTTACCAGTTCCCGGAGGACCTACTAATAAAACGCCCTTGGGAATCTTTGCGCCTAAGGTAGAGAATTTTTTGGGGTTCTTTAAAAATTCCACTACTTCTTGTAGCTCTTGCTTTTCCTCTTCTGCCCCCGCTACGTCTGAAAAACGAACGGGCACGTTGTGGTTTACTCTTGCTTTTGTTTTGCCGAAGTCGATTGCGTTCTTGTTACTTCCCTGCGCTGGGCGCATAAATACGAATAAAATTAATATTCCAACGCCGATGGTTAAAAGGGGAACTATTAGTGAAGAGAATAAAGAGCCTGCATTAGGATCTGTGTAATTAACTGATAGGCCTGCATCTTGAAGAGCCCAAAGTATTTTTGAATACTGATCGTCTCTGGGGTAGCTGGTCTTGTAAGCGTAAACGTCACCGCCCTTCTTTACGTAACCAACTAGGTTGTAGGTGTTAACCTCTATTGAAGTAAGCTCGCCGCCTGCTACTATAATAAAGTTATCTTTTCTTCCGTCAAATAAAACCTCGTAAACTACTTCGTTAACCTTGTACTCTAAGTGTCCGTCCTGATTACTATCAGGGTCAAGCTGTGTTTCGCTTTGAACGGTAAGTACGCCGGCTTTCTTAAAGAAGTCCGTTGTGTTTACCTCTTTAGTAGCCATGCTAGACATTAGCGAAAAGACTACTATTCCTGCTAATACCAAAAATACTATTGCGTAAATTAGGTATTTGTTTGATTTCTTCATAAATCCTCCAAAATTTGGGCTTTGCGCCCTTATTATCATGCTTGCGCTACCCTTATTTTTTTAAGCCGTTTAGCTTTTAAAGGGTTAGCTATTTTACTTTGCTATTATTTTATCATATTTCAACTAGAATTACAAGTTAAAAGCGGTAAAATTTTGGTAAATTATAAGATATTTACCTTTTTTATATTTTATTGCACCGCTTACTATTATATGTAAAATAATAAATTTTAGCCTTGCTTTAATTAAAAAATATTTCTTGCGTTAAGGGTAAATCAAACCATTACTTTTACAACGACCAACTACCCATAGAAATTGCTTATATTTAATTTGCGAAAGTGCAAGCAAAATGAAGTATTTTTTTCTTTGATTGTTTTCTTTTGCATTAAGTCGCGCTTAAAAATAAAAATTATCACTTTTTCTAATGCTTTTTAGTTACGTACCGTTCCGAATACTTTTTTAAGTCCTTACTCTTTAAGCTTTTATGCTCATTATTATATAAACGCTTTAAAAATTAGCTATAATCTTAAGATTATTTTTACTTTTAGAGCTTGTTTTAGCACTAATGAATAGTTAAATTTTTCTATTAGCAAATTATACCAAGGTCAGTTCTTTGAACGCATTAAAAAGATCCCTTTGCTCCTTTGATATAATTCCTTTTTTTAAAACGGTTTATATATAACGGGTAAAGTAAACGTGAGGTATTAAATTTACGCTACTAATCTTTGTTGGTTTTAGTTTTAATCTAAATAGCTTACGTCAGATAGTATCACTTTGGTTATTACGCAACGTACTGCCAATGGGTAAAAATTAAATGATATTTTGTAATTATTATAATTTGCCTTTTTATAGCATTAAAATTACTCTTTATAAGAAGTCATCAATATTTCTTGGTAAAATTATTGCGTTATGGCAAAAAATAGCTAAAAATTTGCAGTTTTTTCTTAAAAATAGGCGGGCGCACACTAAAAATGAAATTAAATTAAAATTTTATTAATAATACGAGCAATTATTCATTGAAATTTGCC
>JAFQBR010000228.1 GCA_017399665.1 Clostridia bacterium
CTTATACTTGGGGTTCACTTAATTTAAATTCAATAAAAATGGTAAATACTTCAGGCGGTTATATGCATTTTAAAACTGCTTTTTATAGCCGTCCCATAGTTGAGGCTGAAGAATGTAGAGATATATTTACATATGGTGCTTCAACTGAGCTACTTGAAGCAAATGGTATGTATTTATCGCACGGCATGAGCGCTATTGATTCATATACCTCAAATAGTTTCACTCATCATGATAATTGGTTTGAAAAAACTGACGGAATTTCTTTCGATTTTAAAGCCACAAAAGATTGGGGCACAGGTTATGATAAATTAAAGATTTTATATGGCGCTACGGATATTCGTTTTAATTCTAAAGGAAATAATCAAATATCTATTCACGTATATAGCCATGCTCACGATCATTCTGTTTCTTGGGGACAAGAGTTACCTATTTCATATACTTTTGATGAAACACAGTGGCATGAAATCAAGGTTACAAAAAGAAAAATGCTTTTAACTAGCGGTAGCTACGACGAAAAGGGTATTCAAGTTGCTGTTTATATTGACGGTGTAAAAATTGTTGAGGTTATTCAACCCATTGGTGGTATGTGGAGCTTTGCTCACCGCAGAATTTGCGTTACCAACCTTGCAAGCGTAGATGCTTACGTTAGAAGTAATTTATCAATGTTCGATTATGAATTTGAAGAAGAGAGCATAACTGATTTATACGATTTACCTCAACAAAATCAAAACGTTTATTACGAAGATGCTTTCCAAGGATTAGAGGTTAATCCTGCGGACCGTATCGTTAACAGCGTTTGGACTGAAAAGTTTTCATCAACCACGAACGGATTAAGATTTACCTTAACCAGTGAAGAAGAATGGAAAACCTCAGGTGTTCAAAAAACTTTAGTTCATTTAACTACTGCAGAACTTGCTACGTTGACAGTTGTAAACGGCAAAGAAATGTTTAAGTTAAATGGTAACGGTGAATTAACTGAAGTTGCAACTACGGGTGTGGATTCGGGCGATAAGTATAAATTTGCTTATACGGATTGGACTAGCGACTGGTCTAAGCGCACTAGCGGTAATGGTTACCAGTTAACGGGCGAAATAGATTCTGCTGCTTGGGCATTCCCACAACTTTATAAGGGTAATAATAATCAACTTCATTATACGAAAGATACTCGCGGTTTAATAATGACTCCTGACTGGATGGCGTTTAAGTATCATATTCACATTGACTTTGGTACGATTACTATAGGTATGAAGCTTACTCCAGATAATAAACTCGTTATACGAACTCATTCAAGATATTCTTGGGTATTGCATGCGCAAGATTACGTACGTGATGAAAACGGTAATCCAATTGAGTTTTTAACGGGTATCTATAACGGCGATTCCCCCATAGTTTATAATGGAAAAACCTTAAATAAGGGTGATTATTTTGAAAATACTTTCCAAATTACAAAAATTAAAGAAGTAAACGGCAAAGGTTTTATAACGAGAGTTTACGTTAACGGTTACTTAGGTGCTGAAGTTTACGATCCTAACCCGTTAGGTGGTGAAAATGCATTCTCACACTTACTTATCGATAACTTGACTGGTACTGTTGTTACTGCATATTCAGTAGTTGATTTCGTTGGATTTAAAAATCAAATGAAGAATTCATTCTCTGTGATTGATTTGGCTAAGTATTCAAACGAAAATGCAAGTAAGATACAAGGATATATTGCTGATGCTTGTACATTAATCGATAGATTGCAGTCAATTATATCAATACGTGAAATTGTAGAGCAAACAAACAAAAATATTTCTAAAGTTTGGACTGTGGAACTTGAAACTGAATTTAATAATGCTAAGTTGAATGCAATAGCTTCTTTAAATGACGTTGCGCAAGGAAATTATGAAAGTGCAGACCAAATATTAATAGATAAGCTTATTGCAGATGCAACAGCTAAAATTCAAGCATTAACCACTGCAGAAGGCTTTGGAATGCTGGAAATGATTATTCAAGACCTTAATGCTGAAGTATTAGCTATCCCAACAGCGGAAGAGCGAGCAGAACTTCGTTTAGCAATTACTTCTGCGGTAGAAAAAGTTAATGCATTTGCAAATCAATTTGTTTCAAGTAACTATTCACAAGAAAACTTTGCTTTAATTTGTTCTATTAAGGATAATTATATTGCAAAAATTAACGTTTGCAATACTTTAGACGAAATTGAAACATTAACATATCTTGCATATACCGATATGTGTGAAGTTCCTTCTAATGAGATAATTGAGCTTAATAAATACAAGACAACAGCAATCCAAAATCTTAACAATTACAAGGTTCAGGAGAATTATCTTGACCTTGATTGGGCTGTTATTACTAACATAATTGCTTTATCAACAGAAGAAATAAACAAGGCTGAAGCAAAAGTAGAGATAGATAAAATAGTAGCTGAAACAAAAGCAAAAATTGATAGTATTCCTACTATCGGTGATGAAAGTATGATGGCAAACGGTAGCGGAGCAGATAACAATCCTGCTCCCGCCATGGCTATTGATGTCGAAGAAAATGCTATTGAAACGCAATCAGATTTACAACAATCAACAAGTGGTTGTTCTTCATCAGCTATTGCACCTGCAGGATTTTCTTTAATTTCGCTTTTCGTTATTGCTTTGATTGCAAAAAAGAAAAGGGGAATTTAAAGTATGGTTACAGAAGGAAATTTAGTATTAGAAACCAGAACTCAGATTCGAAGAAAGCAAAAACTTAAAAAAGCAACGTTTATGGGGCTTATGATGCTTCCTGCAATGATTGGTTTTTTAGTGTTTTACGTTTATGTAAACTTCAATTCATTAATAATGGCGTTTACACAAAAAAAAGACGGTACTACAATTTTTACTTTTAACAATTTTTCTTATTTTTTCGCTGAATTGAAAAATCCTTATTCAGTATTTAGTGAAGCAATTAGGAACACCGGTAAGTTTTTCTTATTAGGATACGTAAGAATGCTAATCAGTTTAGTTGTATCCTATTTTATATTTAAAAAAATTGCCGGATATAAATTTTTTAGATTTATTTATTATTTACCCTGTATAATAATGGGGACTGTAACAGCTTCGTTATTTCACTACGTTACAAGAATGGAAGGTCCTTTAGATCAGTTAATTTACTGGCTAACCGGTGAGTACATACCAGTTGCTGATGGATTATGGAATGATCCGACTACGGCTAATAAAATGCTTGCGTTTTATGTTCTGTTTTACGGTATTGGTGGGGAAATGATACTGTTTTTAGGATCAATGACAAATATTTCACCCGAAGTATTTGAAGCTGCGAAATTAGATGGAGTAGGTTGGATAAGAGAAATTTTTCAACTTATTATTCCTCTTATTTGGCCTACTTTCTCCGTAATGTTTTTACAGTCAATAACGGGATTAACTCAGGCAAGTGGTCCGGTCTTCCTGTTTACAAAAGGTCAGTATGGAACTTACACAATCAATTATTGGCTGTACGCTCAACTATTAAAAGGTGAAAACCTTGAAATTTCTGCGGCAATAGGTTGGTGTTGTACTATGGTTACATTCCCAATAGCACTTCTAACAAGAAAACTGTTAGATAAGGTCGAAACAAAAATAGGGGTGTAATTGTATGAGTAAAAAATTATTATCTAGAAAATCAACTTCGGAAATTATAGTACGAGTTGTTGCTTTCACAATAATGTTTGTTCATTGCGCTTTAATTATTTACGTATTTTTATACGGATTAAACGCATCACTCCGTTGGGATGGCAGATCATTCATGCGCGATCCTAACGCGTTGGCAATTTTTACAAATCCAGAAAAAGGAATATTTGAACCGCGCTTCGAAAACTATATTTTAGCATTTAAACTACTTGAGGATACTTCATATTCATATTTTTCTATGGTTTTAAACTCTATATGGTATTCGATTGGGGGGACTTTATTCTCGTTAACCATAGCAGCATGTTCAACTTATATCGTGGCAAAATATAAAAATAAATTCACAAGATCAGTATTTGCTCTATGTTTATTTATTATGATTTTCCCCGTTGTAGGCTCCGCACCCTCGCTTTATAGATTATATAAAACACTTAACTTTGATCAAACACCTTTAATTTTATTAAGTGGCTTGAACAACTTGTGCCATTTAATGATGTATGCGTTTTTTTCAGCTCTTTCTTGGACTTACGCAGAGGCCGCTTTTATAGATGGTGCAAGCGATTTTCAAGTGTTTTATAAGATAATGTTACCCATGGCATTGCCTTCGCTTTCAGTTCTTTTTGTAAATGGTGTTATTGGCGCATGGAACGATTATTCAACCCCTATGTTATACTTAAACGAAAGTTTTCCAACTTTAGCGTCAGGTTTGTTCACTTTTGAAAATTTAATGAAGTATAATTCTAATCAACCAGTTTATTTTGCTGGTGTATGTATGGCAATGATTCCACCCATTATACTTTTTAGTGTAATGCAAAACACTATTATGAGTAAAGTGTATTTTGGTGGTTTAAAAGGTTAAACTTATTTGTATTTTTACAAATGTATTTTAAAAATTAAAATTGGAGGCTTCTAATTATGAAAGTATTCAAAAAAGTATTAGCATTAACACTTTCACTTTTAACAGCTAGCTCGTTATTGGCTTGCGATAGGGGTGGCGATTCAACTGATAACGGTGGCAATGGCGGAAGTATTGGTACTGGTTCAATTGAGTTAAAAATAAGTCCATTTAACGGTGGTTATGGCCTTGATTGGCTTGATGCTATTTCAGCAGAATTTGTTAAAGAAAATCCCGACGTTAAAGTTGTTTATAATAAAACAACGGTTAAACGTTCAGACCAAGTAACTGCATTAAAATCAGGAACTGCAGATGCTGACTTATATATTACAGGTCTAAATATTCACACACAAATTAACAATCAACTTCCAATAGTAGAACTAACTGATATTTACAACGAAGTATTGTCAAGTAACATTATTGATTCAGTTGAAAACTGGTATTCTCATGACGGTAAGCAGTATGGTGTACCTTGGGGAAC
>JAFQBR010000229.1 GCA_017399665.1 Clostridia bacterium
AACAGAGCCAACGTCGGGTGAAACAACAACGAAATCTTCGTTTTTGCCTTTTATAATATTTTCTTTAAAGTGTTTGCAAAGTAGTGAACCGCCCTCTAGGTGGTCAACGGGGATATCAAAAAAGCCTTGAATTTGAGCCGCGTGAAGATCTACTGTAAGCACACGGTCTGCGCCGGCAGAGGTGATGATATCTGCAACTAATTTTGCCGTAATGGGGTCGCGCGGGCGAGCCTTACGGTCTTGACGAGCATAGCCAAAATATGGCATAACAGCTGTAATTCTGCCTGCAGACGCTCTTCTTAAAGCATCAATACAAATAAGGAGTTCCATTAAATTTTCGTTAACGGGTGATGATGTTGACTGAATAATAAAAACGTCCCTTCCGCGCACGGTTTCGCCGATATGAACGCTTGTTTCGCCATCAGAAAAGTGACCAACTTCGATATTACCTAATTCAAGCTCAAGTTCTTTTGCTATAGCCTGAGCTAGTGGCACGTTTGAATTACCTGAAAACAACTTGATTTCTGTGCTATGTGTTATCATAAGTCCTCCGTTTGTATTCAAATGTTTTACTTATTAATGATATTAAAATTTACTAAATTAGTCAACTTAAAAGGGGGCGCAAACACAAATTGCCCCCTTATTTTTTACTTAGTACTATTATTTTTAGGTTTTTTAGGGCGAAGAAGAAAAAAATCATCCCAAAGGCGCTTGCATTCTTCTTGTAAAATTCCGCTTTCCCACTCAGTTTTATGGTTTAATCCACTATTTTCAAGCAGTTCTTTTCTGCTTTCAAACGCGCCGGATTTTGGTTCGTTCATACCGAAAACAACTCTTTTTATACGCGCAGAAACTATTGCTCCGGCACACATTGCGCATGGCTCTAAATTAACGTACATTTCACAGCCGTCAAGTCGCCACCCAAGCTTTTTTGACGCAGACATTATTGCCATCACTTCTGCATGATAAAGGGCGCAATCCTTGCGTTCTTTTTTGTTTTGAGCGCGCGCAATTACCACCCCGTCTTTAACGATAACCGCTCCAACTGGTATTTCCCCAGCTTTAAAGGCAAGCTTTGCTTGAGAAAGAGCAAGTCGCATAAACTTTTCGTCTTGCTTTGTTTGTTCTTCGCGTAATTTTTGTAACTTTTCTATTTGTTTTTTAGACTGAATTAAGCCGTTCATTTGTGGTACCTACCCCCACCTGCTATCATAAATCCGCGATAAATTTGTTCGCAGAGCATAAGTCTAAACAGCGTGTGCGGAAAGGTCATATCTGAAAAAGAAAGCAACTTATCCGCTCTTTTTTTAATCTCTTGACTAATACCGCAGGAAGAACCTATAACAAAGGTTATTTCGCCAACGCTATCTTTTGCTGTCGTTAACAGTTTAGAAAGCTTTTCGGAACTGCACTTTTCCCCTTCTATCGCCATAACCACAACAAAACCGCGTAGTTTTTTTGCAATTTCTTCACTTTCACGCGCCAAAGCAACACTCTCTGGCGTATCCTCAAGGCTTTGTTCCTTGCACTCTATAATATTAAACTCACAAAAACGGGTTAAACGCTTTGCATATTCGTTTATACCCTCTTGAAAGTATTTTTCTTTTACCTTGCCAACGGCAACTACGTTTACTTTAAACATATTTTTACCTAATAAGAAATTTTGATATATACGGCAGACTATCCAAGATTTGTTATCCACATTAAAAGGGCTGCAACTATGCCGGGAAGGGCAAAAATTAAAAACATTTTACCGTTTTGCTTTTTGGGCATAATTTCTTCAAAGTCTGCGTCCAGCTCTTTATCGCGTAAAGGCTTTTCGCATTTTAGTAAAAGGTATATAAAAGCAAGAGCGAAAGCAATTACTCCTAAAATAGCTAAAACTATTTGCACCCATTTATCAAAGGCAAAGTTTGCAGGCGCTAGAAAATAAAAGGTAATTACGTAAAGATTATTTACAAAGTGAAACAAAATTGATGGTAAAATAGAACCGCTTTTTAAAGCAAGTAATGTTAAAACTGCGCCAACTATAAACTGATAAACTGTTTGAGCGGGATTTTTATGGAATAAAGAGAAAAGTAATCCGCATACAAGAACAGCAAATAAATCGCCAGCCCTTCTTGCTCCGTTTAAAAGCAAGCCCCTAAAAATACACTCTTCAAAAATTGCAGGACAAACGCATACAACAATAAAGCAAAGAATATAATCGCCAATTCCATTTTTGGGAATTTCTGGAGAGGTAACCTCATGACCGAAGCGCTGTAAAAACTCTATGAATTTATCGTTTACCCAACCAAGTCCAAATAATGCGCCAAAAAGTAACAAAAGCGCAATCAAATAATACTTAGGATGGCAAGAGTTTAAAGATATGCTTGCCTTTAAATCAAGGTTGTTTTTTACTTTTGCAAATAAAATAACTGCAAGTAAGGATAAAGCTGACAGTGCGTAAGAAATATAGGTAAATAGCGAGCTCTTCATAAATTCGACATCATTATAAAGCCCAGTCGCAATTAAAATGATTGTAAAGATAAGCAATATTATAAGTGGAAGGGCTATAACAACCGAATATAGCGTGCCACCGTCTGCCCCGGTTAATATATAATTGTTTTGAGGTTTTTTATTTTTCATAACTAAATTATACAACAATTAAAAAAATAAGTAAACGATTTTTTCACTTAATAGCCTTTTTCGGTTGACAGCTTTCCTTTTAGTTGCTATAATACATTTGAACATTTGAAGATTTGTTCAAGTATTTGATTAGCGGTGCATATTATGGAAGAGAAAGAAATTAACCTTGCAAATGAAATAAGAGATGAAAATATTGTTGATTTTGTTCGCAGAAAAATTGCTGTGGAAGAAAAAATTTACGATTTAGCAGAGCTTTTTAAGGTTTTTGGCGACAGCACAAGAACAAAAATTCTATGCTGTTTAGAAGTTAAGGACTTATACGTTGGTGAGCTTGCAGAAATTTTAAACATGAGTATTTCTGCAGTATCTCACCAGCTTCGCGTTTTAAGAAATGCTAAGCTTGTTCGTGGCGTGAAAGAAGGCAAAGAGGTAAAGTATTCACTAGATGATAACCACGTTATGATGATTATTTCTTGCGGGCTTACCCACCTTGAAGAACGCGACTAAAATCTTACTAAAGAATAATAAAATATTACAGGATATAAAAATATGAAAAAAGTATTTAAGGTTGAAAACGTTGACTGTGCGCATTGCGCAATGAAAATGCAACAAGGCATTGAAAAAATTAATGGCGTAGAAAGCGCAGTTTTAAATTTTATGACTCAACGCTTAACCATTGAGTTTGATGAAACTAAGCAAGAAAGAATTTTAGAAGAAGCCGAAAAGGCTTGCAAAAAAATTGACCGCGACGTTAAAATTATAAGATAATGAAAAATTTAAAACTTAATAAACGGCAAAAAAGAAAGCTTATAAGAATTGCTATTTCTTTATTTTGCTTTGCTTTAATTTTTGCATTTTTTCATATTTTTGATATTAAAAATGCGTTTAATCGACCTATAAGCTGGCTTTTGCCATTTTTGATTTGGCTTATACTTTACGCTTTTATTGGCTATGACGTATTAATAAAAGCAGTACAAAATATTTTTAGCGGTCAGTTTTTAGACGAAAACTTTTTAATGGTTGTTGCCACCTTTGGCGCTTTTGCACTTGGCATTTTTAACGGTATTAAGGGAAACAAGGCAGAAGGATTTGACGAAGCGGTTGCCGTTTTAATATTTTATCAAGTTGGGCAATTTTTTGAACAGGTTGCCGCCGAAAAATCAAGAAAAAGTATATCTGATCTTATAAATATTCGCCCCGACTACGCCAATCTTATAATAGATGGTACGGTAGAACAGGTAATGCCTGAAGATGTTAAGATGGGAGATAGACTGGTTATTTACCCCGGCGAAAAAATCCCACTTGACTGTAAAGTTATTAAGGGCGCGTCAAGTATAAACAATATGGCGCTAACAGGGGAATCACTACCCTTTGACGTTAAAGAGCAAAGCGAACTTTTAAGCGGTGGGGTAAATATTACCTCAGAGCTTACTTGCGAAGTTACAAAAGAATTTTACGATAGTACCGTTTGTAAAATTTTGGACCTTGTTGAAAATGCGTCCGATAAAAAATCTAAAGCGGAAAACTTTATTGCAAAATTTGCAAAATACTACACCCCCACCGTAATTATTCTTGCGTTATTAACCGCAATAATCCCATCAATTGTAACCGGCGACTGGCAAACTTGGATTTACCGTTCACTTTCATTCTTAGTTGTATCATGCCCATGTGCTTTAGTAATTTCTGTTCCAATGACATTTTTTGTTGCGCTGGGCAAGGCATCAAAGGAAAAAATTTTAATAAAGGGCTCTAACTACTTAGAGCTTTTAGCAAGCGCAAACGTATTTTTATTTGATAAAACAGGTACTCTTACCAAAGGGGAATTTCAAATAGAGCAAATTTTTCCTGAAGAAAACAAAGCTGAAGTTCTAAGGCTTGCAAGCATTGCAGAAGAAAACTCCTCTCATCCAATAGCAAAATGTATTTTACTTGCAAATAAAAGCCCAATTGAAAAGGAATATACGTTAACTAACCTTTCAGGCTTTGGCGTTAAAGCGCAAAAAGAAAAGGAAGTTATTTTATGCGGTAATAAACAGCTATTATTAGATAATAATATAACCGTTCCTAGCGAAAAGGAAGGCGCTGTTTACGTTGCAAAAAACAATTCATTTATTGGCTATATTGTTATTAAAGACGTTGTTAAAAGTGAAGTTAACGGTGTTATAGAGGCACTTTATAAAGAAAATGCAAGAGCTATAATGCTTACAGGCGACAGCGAAAATACAGCAAAAGAAATTGCAGAAAAATGTGGCATAAAAGAATTTTATTCCAATCTTTTACCGCAAGACAAGGTGGCAAAAACAGAAAGTATTTTACACAGCAAAGGAAAAAATGATTGCGTGTGCTTTATTGGTGATGGAATAAACGACGCGCCCGTTCTTATGCGAAGCGACGTTGGCATTTCGATGGGACAAATAGGTAGCGACGCTGCAATTGAAGCATCTGACGTTGTTTTAATGCGAGATAATCTTTCAGATTTATTAGTCGCAAAAAAGATAGCAAAAAAGACAATGAAAATTGTAAAGCAAAACGTAATTTTTTCTATTGCTATAAAAAGCGCTGTTTTAGTTCTTTCCTTTTTGGGTATAACCAATATGTGGTTTTCTATCTTTGGCGACGTAGGCGTTGCCGTTATAGCAATACTTAACGCTTTAAGGGCTCAAAAAAATTAAACGAAAAAACGGATGTTTTTACATCCGTTTTTTTATTAAAAACCGCTCTATAAGTCGATTAATAGCTATTTAGTTGTTGTTTGGAAATAGCGGTAGTTCAAAAAATCCAGAGCATACCTCTTGGGTATATTCTTGGCAAGGCGGAATTGTTGCATAGCCGTAAGAAGGCACTAAAAGCTCTACTTCCATTAATACTTTTAAAATAACTGTAACACAGCAAGAAACGGTGAATGTATTATTGGTTGTATCAAACACACCCTCAGGCGCAATTATAGAAACGCCTGCTTCTATATAATAAGGAATAATAGAAGGTTCTGGAACGTATAAAATTACGTCGCTTGTTAAAGTGGTGGAGCTTGTAGCGCTACCCTCTACCCCGTTAGCATCTGTGTAAATAACTTCCAAAGGAACTGTCGTTGTTACTTGAACGCGGGCAAAATTGGGTCTATCGGTAAGTCTATCTACTTGAAGAGATGTTATTGTTCCCTTTGTAGAGGTGCTTTTTGCAGATACAAAGGTCAGCGGATATGTAGGATTTTCCGGTGTTAAATTGGTTAAGGTTAAAACAATACCCTCTTCTTGAGTTTGTTTAATACAAGCATCAAAAACCTTTTTAGCCTGCACACACACCTTTTCGCACAAACCGTTTATTGGGTTGCCCGTTATCTGTGAAGGACAGCGGTCAGAAGAAAAATTAGAAAAAAATGACATTTTTTACCTCCGTAAGATTATATCTTATCACTTTAATATATGCAACAAGCTCTTTTTTTTGCCACTTTTTACTTTATTTTACTTCCATACATTATTATATATAAAATAAGGCGATGTCACAAACAATGGTTGATTTTTTTAAGAGATAAAAGTTCTTTAGTCAACCGTTTGTTGTGACAGAGCCTAAAATAAAGATCCACCCGAATATCGGGTGGTTTTTCTTTATATCAAAAAAAGCGTGAGAAAAATTCTCACGCTTTAATATACTTATTGAAAAGTCAAAACCTTTCAGATGCGAGCAAGAGTGGGAAAACCGAGCGTTGACCGACGGGAGTTTACTTTGCGTAAATGACCGAGGACAAGCACAGGCGTTTACCTCTATTGCGACGTATATCAAAGGTTTTAGCCTTGCATCTTAGCAACTTGAGCAGCTACTTCATCTGCTAGGTTTTCGTTTTTCTTTTCTAGACCTTCGCCCATTACGAAGCAAACGAATCTACGAACAGAAATCTTTTCACCGATTTGAGCAGTAGCTTCAACTACTAATTGGTTGATAGTCTTAGAAGGATCTTTAACGAACTTTTGGTTTAGTAAGCAGTTATCTTCGTAATAGCTTTTAATTCTACCTTCAACCATTCTATCTACGATAGCAGCGGGCTTGCCTTCAGCAATAGCTTGAGCGCGAAGAATTTCTTTTTCGTGTTCTAAAACTGAAGCAGGAACGTCTTCTGGAGCAAGATATTCAGGCTTAGCAGCAGCAATATGCATAGCGATATCGTGAACTAAAGCTTTGAATTGGTCGCCACGAGCAACGAAGTCAGTTTCACAGTTAACTTCTACTAAAACACCGATACTACCGTTCATGTGGATGTAGCTATCTACAAGACCTTCAGCAGCGATTCTGCCAGCCTTCTTTGCAGCTTTAGCAATACCCTTTTCACGAAGGAAGTCGATTGCTTTTTCCATATCACCATTGGTTTCTGTAAGAGCAGCCTTACAGTCCATCATACCAGCGCCTGTTCTTTGACGAAGTGTCATAACGTCTTTAGCGGTAAAACTCATAGTTGTTCTCCTTATATTAAAAAATATTACTTAGATTCTTTTGCTTCAACAGCAGCAACTGCTTCTTCTGCAACAGCGTCTTCAACAGCAACTTCTTCAGCAGTAACTTCAACGTTAGCCATAGAAGTAACTTCTTCGTGGTCATGTTTAACAGCGTCTTCACCTTGTTTAGCTTCGATAA
>JAFQBR010000003.1 GCA_017399665.1 Clostridia bacterium
AAAATGAGCGAACACAGCAAGCTGTTTAAGGTTTTAAGAGAGGAATTTGGGCATGACGATAGACTTATTATGTCTGACTGGAGCGCTGTTTTTGATCACGTTGCTGCTGTTAAAGCAAGCCTAGACCTCGAAATGCCTTATTCCGATAAAGGATATAATCGCCTACTTGAAGGATATAAAAATGGCGAAATTACCGAAGAAGAAATTGACCTTTGCGTTCAAAGAGTTCTTGACTTTATTGAAAAAGCAGAAAAAGCTAGCAAGGTTAGAAAGGTTACCAAAACTGTTGAAGAAAGACTTGCTATGTCAAGAAAAATTGCAAGCGAAGGCATAACTCTACTTAAAAACGACGGCGCATTACCCATTAGCGCAAGCGCAAAAATTGCTATTACGGGTAGGGGAAGCGACGAATACGTTGCAGGTGGAGGTTCTGCTCGCGTTCAACCCATAACAAAAACGCCTATAACTTTAGTTCAGGCGCTAAAAGAGCAAATGGGCGAAAATAACGTTTGCCATCACAATGAACGAGGCGCGTACGAGCAAACTTACGTTGCTGTAAACAATGCATACGGCAAAGATTTATCTATCGTTTGCGTTTCTCACGTTCAGGGCGAAGGTCGGGATCGCGAAAATATGAAGCTTGAAAAGAAGCAAGAAATGCTTATTAAAGAATGCGCAAAGCAAAACAAAAACACCTTAGTTGTTGTTTATAGCGGTGCGCCTATCGATATGAGCGAATGGATTGACGACGTTTCTGCAGTTATTTGGGCAGGTTACCCCGGTGAAATGGGCGCGCTAGCTCTTGCAGATATTATTTTGGGCAATGTTAACCCCAGCGGTAAGCTTACCGAAAGCTTCCCCTTAACCACAAGCGACGCTATTTCAGAATATAACCACAGCGATTTTTCTAGGGTAGATTATTCAGAAGGATTGTTTGTTGGCTACCGCTATTACGACGGCGCAAACGAAGAAGGTCTACAAACGCTATTCCCATTCGGTTTTGGCTTAAGTTACAGCGAATTTGAATATTCTAACCTAAATCTAACAAAAGAAAATGGCGGTGTAAGGGTTGCATTTGATATTAAAAATATTTCTAACGTAGACGGGGCAGAAGTTGCTCAAATTTACGTTCGCGAACCGCACAGCAAAGTAGTTCGCCCATATAAAGAGCTTAAAGAATTTGTAAAGGTTTACTTAAAAGCAGGCGAAACAAAGCGCGTTGAAGTAATGCTACCTGAAAGCGCTTTTGAGTTCTATTCAGTAGCTCGCGACAAATGGCACAAGGAAGGCGGTATTTACGAAATTATTATTGGCGCATCCAGCCAAGATATTCGCCTTCGCGATTGCATAGAAAACTAAATAAACTTACCTTCAAAAGGCAAGCTTAACCGCTTGTCTTTTTTTTGTTCGCTTTTTTAAAATGCGCGATAATCGACTTATAGGGCGGTTTTTGCGTTGTTTTTTATAGTCATTCTGAGCGGAATGAAATGTAGTCGAAGATTCTAAATGATAATGCTAACTAAATCGCTAAAGCGAATAAGTCTGCAAAGCAGATGAAATTATATGTTTTTTTATTAAAGTTTTTAATAAAAAACTTTTAAACGCCTAATACGTTGCCTTTTTATTCCTTTAATGGTATAATTGTGTTGGCAATCACTCTTTTAACGGAGAAAAAGTTATGAAAAAATCAAAGGTAATAAAACTTTTAGTTTTAATTCTCGCTTTTCTAGTTAGTGTTTGTTTTGCCGTTGGTTGTAATAATACGCCAAGCGGTGGAAATGACTCTTCTAAAAAAGAAGCTACTCCTGCTAAATATTTTACCTTCACTTTGCTTGAAGATAATACTTATGAACTTAAAGTAAAAGATAAAGATAATTTACCTGCCGAAATTGTAATCCCGAGGACTTACAGTGGTAAAGCAGTAACTTCTGTTGGTTCTTCTGCGTTCTCTCGGTGCTATAGTTTAACAAGTGTAGTAATACCCGACTCAGTTACTTCTATTGGTTATAGTGCGTTCTCTTTGTGCAGAAGTTTAACGTCAGTAGTAATAGGTGACAGCGTAACTTCTATTGGTTATGAGGCGTTCTGGGATTGCGATAGTTTAACAAGGATAACGGTAAGTGAAGATAATGCAAACTTTAAAGATATAGATGGTAATTTATATACCAAAGACGGAAAAACCTTGTTACAATATGCAACAGGCAAAAAAGACACTTCGTTCACTGTACCAAACGGTGTAGAAACTATTGGTAATTATGCGTTCGCTTTTTGCGATAGTTTAACGTCAGTAGTAATTGGTGATAGCGTAACTTCTATTGGTGATGCTGCGTTCTATGGTTGTGCTAGTTTAACAAGTGTTAAAATCCCCGACAGCGTAACTTCTATTGGTGATTATGCGTTCTGTTATTGCGATAGTTTAACGTCAGTAGAAATAGGTGACAGCGTAACTTCTATTAGTGATTCGGCGTTCTATTATTGCAGTAGTTTAACGTCGGTAGAAATACCCGACTCAGTAACTTCTATTGGTGATTTTGCGTTCGAGTATTGCAGAAGTTTAACGTCAGTAGTAATTGGTGATAGCGTAACTTCTATTGGTGATTATGTGTTCTATCGTTGCAATAAACTTGTTGAAGTAATAAATAAATCAAGCCATATAACTGTAACAAAAGGTTCTACTTCAAACGGTTACGTAGGGTGTTATGCGTTATCAGTATCTAACTGTGATAATACATACATAAGCAAGCTTACTAACGATAACGGATATATAATTTATACTGACGGAGCAGAAAAAGTCTTAGTTGGTTATACTGGTACAGAAACAGCGTTAACCCTACCTTCTTACGTTACAAAAATTTACCAATATGCGTTCGGGAATTGCGATAGTTTAACGTCAGTGGTAATAGGTA
>JAFQBR010000230.1 GCA_017399665.1 Clostridia bacterium
CGTAAAAACGGCTTATATTATAGGTACTAGTGATAACGAAACGCAAAGGTTTTATGACGGAGACGTTATACCTAAAAAATTTTTTAATTATAGGATGCCATCTATAAAGCTTGACGGCGTGGGGAATGCGAATAATTTTATTAGCGAAAAAAGCGAAGAGCAGTTAATTTTTCCGCCAATAACCTTGATTCCCCCTTTCGGAGCGGAGTTTACTCTTGTTGTTGAAATTGCAGACAATATACCCGGCTATACCCATATTTTAGAAAACGTAAGCACGTATACCTTGGTAGAAAAAGGGATTTTTCAAAAAAGTTACGTTCTTAGTAGCAGGTCGGCAATTAGTGAAATTGACGTTGGATCTGCTGAAAAAACAGCAGTAGCGCCGGTTGAAATTAAATATTCTGTTGGACGTAACGTTGAAAATCACTATATTTCTGCAGACAAGAACGCAACTAGTGGCGAGCAGTTTTTAGCAACATATAATTTGGGCGAGGTGGTGTATTTATTTGTTAAGCCAGCTCCTTCAACAGATAGGTTTCAGTTTTGCTTACCAAGTGGATTTAAATCCATAGGTAACGGCTGGTATAGATTAGCGATATACGTTAACAGTGAAGAATCCAACCTTGGCACGATTTCTGCCACGGCAGAGCTTCAAAATTATTCGGTTAACGTTATTTGCGGACCAAATGGTAGCGTTGATAAAGCAGGCGAAACAATAGTTAAATACGGCTCTTTTTTAACCTTAAATATTACGCCTAACGAGCGTTTTATTATAGATTATATTAAAGTAGACGGAGCATTTGTTGAAGTAAGTAACAGCTTGACAATTTATAAAATCACAAAAAATACTTTGGTAGAAATAGCATTTAAGCAAGTTGTTTTTGACCTTACTGTTTCTGGAACAAAAGGGGGTAAAATAGCCCCATCTGTTAGCGCAAACTTGGGCGAAAGTTTTTCCTTTGAATTCTTACCCGATTTTTGGTATAAAATAAAGGACGTTAAAATTGACGGTGTAAGCGTAGGGGCGGTATCCAACTATTCCTTTGCCGAAATAACCGCCGACCATACTGTGTTTGTAGAATATGAACTTAATTTATTAAGAATAATTTGGTTTTTATTTTTAGCATGCTCAGTGGTTGCGCTTTCTGTAATACTACCTATTTTTGCTAAAAAGCGCAATAAAATTTAAAGAGTTGTAAGAGCTTTAATTTTTATTTTTATAAGTGTTTTATCAGTTAGATAAAAATGCAAAAAACAGCTCTATAGGTCGATTATCACTATATTTCTATTAAAAATCGCTCTTTAATTTCTATTTTTTATACGGCAAAAAATAAAAGCTTGCTTGCTAAAAACTATTGACAAAATAAAAAAATAATAAAACAATAGGTTAAACTATTGACAACCTCTATTATAGGTAGTATAATTAGACTTGTAAAACCGTTGAGACGGAGATAACGTCATTCAAGACTATACAGAGAGCCCGCGTTGCTGAAAGTCGGGTTAGAAACTGTTTGGCAAATGGACCGTTGAGGGCGCAGTCAAAAGCAATTATTGCCTAGTATTCTGCGACGTTTAAGCATACGTTAGTTGCTTGGAATATGTTAGTATTCTACTAAGCGCGCGCCTAATTTAGGTGTGAATCAAGGTGGTACCGCGGATAATTTTAATTTTATTCGTCCTTGACAGAGAGTATATTTCTGTCAAGGGCGTTTTTGTTTTTTATAGCTTTTACGCAAAATGATTTAAATTTTTAAGGAGAAAGTAATTATGCTATTGACCAAGCGATGGCGACGCTTAAAATAATGGACGGGTTGCAAAAACGAAGAACAAAAAGATTTATATAAAGGAGTATTTTATGAAATTTAAAGATATAGAATTTAGCACTTATTTAAAAAGCTATCCAGATGCTAACGGTTATTTTGGTAAATACGGTGGGGCGTATCTTTCAGAAGAACTGCAAAGGGCAATGAAGGATATAAGCGAAGCATATCATACCATTTGTAAATCACGCAGGTTTATTAACGAGCTTAGGCGTATTCGCAAAGAATTTCAGGGTAGACCTACGCCCATATCTCATTTAGAAAGACTTTCCGACAAAATAGGCACAGGCGTTCAGCTTTACGTAAAGCGTGAAGATTTAAACCATACGGGCGCGCATAAGCTAAACCATTGTATGGGGGAAGTGTTGCTTGCTAAATATATGGGCAAGAAAAAGGTTATTGCCGAAACTGGAGCGGGTCAGCACGGTGTTGCTCTTGCAACTGCAGCCGCTTATTTTGGCTTAGAGTGCGATATTTATATGGGCGCGGTAGATATTAAAAAACAAGCCCCAAACGTCGCCAGAATGAAGATTTTGGGCGCTAAGGTTATTGAGGTTACAGAAGGTTTACAAACGCTTAAGGAAGCGGTGGATGCCGCTTTTAAAGCATATTGTAATGAATATAAGGATGCTATTTACTGCATTGGCTCTGTTGTTGGTCCACATCCATTCCCATTAATGGTACGCGATTTTCAAAGCGTTGTAGGCATTGAAGCAAGAGAGCAGTTTTTAGAAATGACAGGTGAGCTTCCTGATGCCGTAGTTGCCTGTGTGGGTGGCGGTTCGAATTCAATGGGTATTTTCACTGGCTTTTTAAATGATCCTGTAGATATTTATGGAATAGAGCCATTGGGCAGAGGAACTAAGCTTGGCGATCACGCAGCAAGACTTACTTATGGAGAGGAAGGAATTATGCACGGCTTTAACAGCATTATGTTAAAGGATGAAAATGGCGAGCCTGCCCCTGTATATTCTGTGGCTAGCGGATTAGATTATCCCTCTTGCGGACCAGAACACGCATTTTTGCGCGATATTGGCAGGGTAAAGTATGACGTTATAACTGATGAAGAAACGGTTGACGCATTTTTTGAACTATCAAGAATGGAAGGTATTATTCCCGCTATTGAAAGCGCGCACGCCGTTGCTTACGCAATAAAGCTTGCAAAAATAATGGGTAAGGGTTCAATTCTTATCAATCTTTCCGGCAGGGGCGATAAAGATATGGATTATATTATTGAAAGGTATGGGATTAGATAAAGCGAAATTATTTTTAAATAATTAAAATTTTGCAATAAAAAAGCAAGTACAATTAGCGTACTTGCTTTTTCTATTTATTAAACCTAAAAATACACAAAAGCAATGTGGATTAAGGTTAAACACGGTTTTTTTATTGTTAAAAATGTAAAAAATAACTTTTATTCATTAATAATCGTTATTTTAACGTCTCCAGTATCGGTAGTAATTTCGCATCTTCCGCCAGTTGTGCTGTTTGGAAGTGAAACGCGACCGGTATCTGTTGATACAATAAATATTTTGTTTGAAAGCAGGCTTCCTTCAACGTCGCCCGTATCGGTTGTTACAAAAATTTCGCCTGCGTCCGCGCGGTCGAATTTTACATGCCCCGTACTTCTATCAATAGAAAACTTTTCCGTTGCAATAACGTTTGTTAAAATAATATCACCGGTGCTAGCCGTGGAATTAAGATTTTTGCAAGTAAGGTTTGTTAAACGTACTTTTCCGGTAGAAAGATTAACGTCAATGTTGCCGCTTAAAGTGGAATTGTTTACAGTTACGTCCCCGGTAGAAAGTTTTATATCAAGCGCATTTGCCGAAATGTTTTCTAGTAAAATATTTCCTGTACTTGCGGTGATTTTTATGTTTTCCGTAGCGCTTGCAAAGCATTTAACCATACCGGTACTAACTGCAATATTTACGTTTTCAAACTTAAAACTATTTGCTATTTCAACGTCGCCTGTGCTTTCTTTTATATCAAGGGACTTATACTCTGTCTTTGGTAGGTAAACGGTTATCTTTTGCTTTGCAAAATTAACGCCAATAAAATCATACCAGTTTCTATTATCGCTCGCGCTAATTTTTAACCTTTCGTTTTCAACAAAAACAGAGTGTTTTACCTTTTCGCGTTCATAACAAACAACCTTGCATTCTTCGTTTTCGCTAGATAAAAAAAGGATATCTGCAGTATCCGTGTCTATCAATATATCGTTAAAAGATTCACTTAGGGTGTAAGTGTGTGTTACGCAGGTTGCATTTGCAGAGCAAGCGGTTAGGCCTAGCAGCGTACAAAAGGTTACTAGCATGCTAACTATAACAACTATTTTTTTAATGATTTTTCGCATTAACTTCTCCTATATTGACAAACCTTTTTAAAGTTATTTACTTGTCAAAAATATATCAAATCATTTATTGAGCGTATTATATCATAACGTAATGCTATTTGCAAGTATTTTTTATTTTTTTAAGTGAAATACTTCTTATCGGGTGGGAAGTGCTCTTTCAAAAAATCTTTTTGCAAAATCTATTAAAAATTGTTTGTCGCTAGTGCGCAAAACAAATGCTAATTTTTAAGCTAACTAAGCAGTAATAGCAACAGACAGTTGCTTGTAAATGCAAACACAACGTGATATAATATAACCATAAAATAAAGGTGGTGTTTTATGGAAACAAAAAATATTATCTACCAATTAAGAACAAAACAAGGACTTTCACAAGAAGAGCTTGCCGAAAAGATATTTGTTACACGTCAAGCTGTATCTAGGTGGGAAACGGGGGATACAATACCGAATATAGATACGCTCAAACTTCTTTCTAAATTGTTTGACGTTTCAATTAACACACTTTTAGGCTCGCCAAGAGAGCTTGTTTGCAAGTGTTGTGGTATGCCTATTGAGGACAGTAATCTCAGTCGCGAAAAAGACGGGCGTTTTAACGAAGAATACTGCAAATGGTGCTATGCCGACGGAGAATACACACTTGATATTTGGAAGCGCTATGCTGAAATTGGCGGAAAAGAAATGCTTGAACAATTTAAGCAACAGCTAATTCAAGAATTTAACACTCTTTTAAATATAGAAGGCTTGCCAAAGGTGCAAAGTTTAAACGTACTATCTGGTGAATTTATCAATATGGAATACACTTTACCTAACGGAGAAAAAGTTAAATTCCTTGATGATAAGCAGACCTATCTTGGCAGTCAGCTTGAAAGCGAATTTGGCGGCAGATGCTTTGGTATAGCCGCTAATATGGACTTTCTTTTGGTATGTACTTATGAAGAAAACGGAGAAAACCCCGAGCTTGTAATTTATAAAAAGAGATAAACAAAGGGCTGGCAGAAAAAAATCTGTCGGCTTTTAAAATTTGAGTTAAAACAATCAAAAAAAGCAAAATGATTGAAATCTTTAAGGATATGTGATATAATATCTCAAAAGGGGGATTTTTCTATGAAAATCGTAATCGTGGGCGGAGTTGCAGGTGGAGCAACTGCTGCGGCAAGAATAAGAAGATTAGACGAACGTGCAGAAATTATTATTTTCGAACGTTCTGGTTTTATTTCGTATGCAAACTGCGGTTTGCCTTATTATATCAGCGGTGTTATCGCGAACAAGGCAGATTTGACGTTGCAAACACCCGAAAGTTTTTATCGCCGTTTCCGTATCGTGGCGAAAGTCAATCACGAGGTAGAGGGTATTGACACGCAAAACAAAACTCTTTCCGTAACCGATCTAAAAACGGGAACAAAATTTACGGAAAGCTACGATAAGTTGATTTTGTCGCCTGGCGCAAAGCCGATTTTACCCGATTTTTACGCCGAAAACGAAAGAGTGTTCACGCTCCGAACCGTAGAAGATACGCTTAAAATCCGCGCGTTTGTCGAGAAAAAACGACCGAAAACTGCCGTGGTTATAGGTGGCGGTTTTATAGGCTTAGAAACGGCGGAAAATCTTGCCGAACTTGGTATTCAAACGACGGTTGTCCAGCGCGACAATCATCTTTTGCCTACGGTTGATTGTGATATGGCATCCTTTATTCACGCCGATTTCCGCTATCATGGCGTACAAATATTACTCAATACCAACACGGAAAAATTGACGGTAAATGGCGAGCAAATATCGCTAGAAACCGATAACGGAAATAAGCTTAATGCTGATATGGTAGTAGTTTCAGTCGGTGTTACGCCCGAAAATGCCCTTGCAAAAAAAGCAGGGTTAGAGCTTGGTGTAAAGGGTGCAATCAAGGTCAATGCGAAAATGCAAACCTCTGTCCCCGATATCTATGCGGTGGGTGATGCTGTACAGGTAAAACATTTTATTACCGAGCAAGACGCGGTTATTTCTTTGGCTGGTCCTGCCAACAAGCAGGGGCGTATCGTTGCAGATAATATTTGCGGGGGAAATAGTGAGTACAAAGGCTCACAAGGCTCGTCTGTGATAAAACTATTCAATATGACGGTGGCTACAACGGGCATTAACGAACAGCAAGCCAGAGCAAACGGTTACGAATACGAAAAGGTGATTTTAACGCAAAATTCGCACGCAGGTTATTATCCGAATGCAACGGCAATGACGGCAAAGCTCCTTTTTGAAAAGGGAACTTATAAGATTTTGGGCGCGCAAATCGTCGGCTATGACGGAGTTGATAAGCGTATTGACGTGATTGCAACCGCCATTCGGGCAGGGATGAAAGCGGATGAATTGAAGGATTTGGACCTTGCGTACGCTCCGCCGTATTCTTCCGCAAAAGACCCTGTAAATATGGCAGGTTTCGTTGCGGACAATATCAAAAACGGCGTTGTGAAGCAGTTTTATTTTGAAGATATTCCTGCTTTGCAGGAAAGGAATGACGTGATTTTGCTGGATACGCGCACGGCGTTTGAATATATGCGCGGACACGCGGACGGATTTATTCATATTCCGCTTGACGATTTAAGAGAGCGTTTAGGCGAGCTTGACAAAACGAAAAAAATCTACGTTATGTGTCAAAG
>JAFQBR010000231.1 GCA_017399665.1 Clostridia bacterium
GGCAATTACTTCCATACCGTTATCTACAAGCTCTTTTGCTACGGCTGTACCGTATCTTCCAAGTCCAAATACTGCGTATGTCTTCTTTGTTTTCATGTTTTTCTCCTTTATCCTATAATAATATCTTCCGTCGGTTCGGAAATTACGTTCTGGCTTTGGTTTTTACTGCCCAGCGCTACCGCAAGGGAGATGGGGCCAACTCTGCCAAAATACATTGTAATTATAATAACTAATTTACCAAAGGGGTTAAGTGATGCCGTAAGATTTCTTGAAAGCCCTACGGTTGCCGTTGCGCTAACCGCTTCATAAACTGCATCAAGGGCAGAAGTATTGTTTGTTGCCATTAAAAGCACGGTCGATAATGCGCAAATCGCAATAAACGTTACAGCAACGGCAACAGCCTTTTTTAGCGAATCTTCAGCAACACGGCGGTTAAACAAGGTTGCGCTGTTTTTGTTGCGAATAGTAGCAAGCGCAAAGCTAACAAGAATGGCAATAGTTACTGTTTTCATACCGCCTGCAGTTCCTACAGGCGATCCGCCTATCATCATTAAAATAACTGATACAGAGGCAGATGCGTTCGTTAAATTTTCTTGCGCAATAGTTGCAAAGCCTGCTGTTCTTGTTGTGATAGATTGAAAAAATGCAACCTGAATTTTGTCAAACAAAGACATGTTTTTAATAGTCAATGGGTTGGAATATTCAAAAATAAATATTAGAATTGCGCCAACAAAAATTAATACTGCGGTAACGGTGATTGCAATTTTTGAATGTAACGTCAAGTGCTTGAATATTTTGCGTTTTTTTGGTAAATAGCTTTTAACAACGCGAAGCACGTCCCACCATACGATATAGCCAAGCCCGCCCAGAATAATAAGGGCAGAAGTGACAAAATTTATTAAAGGATTTGTAGCGTAATTACAAAGGCTATTTTCTGCAATAATGTCAATTCCTGCGTTGCAAAATGCGGAAACGGAATTAAATACAGATATCCAAATACCCTTTGCACCAAACTCAGGAATAAAAACGAACATATACAGGACAGCCCCTATTCCTTCAATAATTAGTGTGCCAAATAGTACGTTTTTAACGAACTTAGCAAGCCCAGACATAGTGTTAAGATTAAAGGCGTCCTGAATAAGTAATCTATCGCTTAATCCCATTTTTTTATTCAAAAGGAGCATTAAGCCAGACATAATCGTAATAATACCAAGCCCGCCTATCTGTATTAAAAGTAAAATAACAATTTGCCCAAACACACTCCAGCTAGATACTGTGGGAATGGTAACAAGCCCTGTTACGCAGGTGGACGTTGTTGCCATAAAAAGAGCATCAAGATAGGGTACTGCTTTACCACTTGCAGAACTAATAGGCAACGCTAAAAGTGCGCTTCCTACTATAATGGTCACAAGAAAGCTTAGCAATATAATCTGCGTGGTCGAAAGTGTAAATTTCTTTTTTCTAACCATAAGATCTTCCTTTAAAAAAATAAAGGGAAACAGTGTCCTCTTCAGTCAGCTGGATCCCTTTTAAATTATTTATTGTTATAAATATATCATATTTTTACGTTTATGTCAATATGTTTTTACACACTACGCAAGATAATAAAATTTTAAAAGAAAAGAAGTTGTTTGTTATAACTTGAGCGTCAAGCTGAAATAATCTCTTGTAAAAGACAAACTAAAGCTCACAAGAGCGCTTTTTTTGCTTGCTTGTAAAGAAAAAACGAACTTTGACTTTTCATCAAGGTTCGTTTTATTCTTGTTTGTGAGTAATCTAAAATTTTGATACCATTTTATAATGGGTGCAAAATTTAGAATTATGTGTGCATTTTTTTGTAACGGGTAGCACCTAATTTAGTCCGATAAATTGGAATTTATCGTTATAACTCAATATTGATTTCGTACTTATCGTCGATGAGTATATAGTTCACATTATACTTTTTTGCAAATTCTAACATCTGTGCATTTTCTGACAATACACTCTCCATTGTGCACCATTCATCATCCAAACGATTTTCAA
>JAFQBR010000232.1 GCA_017399665.1 Clostridia bacterium
AGGAGTAAGCTCCTGTTCACCGCCGGGTGTGTTACCGCCACCGCTAGTAGTGCCACCGGTGCCACCACCGCAAGCAAATAAGCAAGGTAACATGAAGCATAAGCCTAAAATTAAGCAAAGTATTTTTTTAAACATTTCGCATTCTCCAAAATTTATTTTTAGCTAGCCATAAGGGCTTTAAAATAACTTATTGCTACCCTTACAGCAAAGCTTATTGTGAAATATATCTGCAATTTAAAGATAAAAAACAGGCAGAATGCGGATTTTTCCGCATTCCGCCGTTAATGTTAAAATTATGCAGTTCTCTTTGTTACAGTACCGCTCTTAATAAGTGCGTTATATTCTTGTTCCATTTGAGAACCCCTATAAGTGGTGTTGTAAGTTTGAACGTATTTACTCCATGCTTCTTTCATTGCGTTGCTTACTGTGTAAACCTTAGTCATACCGTCTTCAGCCCAAGTCTTTTCGTCGTATGTCCAAGTTGATTTTAACGTTGCGTTAATCATCATCTTAAGAACTTCCGTATCGAAGAAGTCAGCTGCTGTACCAGCATATTCAGTCATGGTTTCAGTATATAAATCGGGATAGTCAGAAAGAATCATGCATGCTGCGCTTGCTCTTGCTCTTTCAACTAAAATGTCACCATTTGTTAAAAGTGCTTCTGCTTCGAAAGGAGTTTCGGTTAGGTAGCTTGCGAATGCAGCAAAGTCAGTCCATCTTAAAGCTTGAACGAAACCGTTAGCGTCTGCGTCAACTAGAGTAATCTTTTCTCCGCCTTCGATATCATCTTTCCATTCCCAGTGTTCGCCGTAAACGCCGTAAGTTACAAGTTCAATACCTTCGGGGCTGTGTAAGTATTCCATAAGGTCTAAGCAAGCTTTTCTGCGTTCTTTGCTCATACCGTTACGGATACACCAACCACGGTAGTATTCTACGTCGCCTTGGCCACCGAAGTCACCGTCTTTACCAGCGGGAGGATCCATAATAAGAATTCTTTCGCGAGCGCCAGCAATGCTAAGACCTGTGCTTGCCATCATGTTTGCGCTGATAACGTTGTACCAGTTGTGTGCGTACATCATGCCGGCTTTACCGTTAGAGAAACCGTCTTGTTTGTTAGAAACTGTGTTTTGAACAACTTCTCTGCTTACGTAGCCTTCACTGATCATCTTGTTTAAGAATGCAGTTGCAAGCATAGCAGGTTCAGAAGTATTAGTGTTTTTGTAATTGCCATCGCCGTCTTCATCAATCCACATCTTCCATGCTCCGCCGTAAGCAACGTGTAACCATGAATCCATGTCTCTGTTGGTTTCGGTGATATAACCGTAAGTATCGTCCTTGTTGTTGTTATCGGGATCGTAAAGTGTGAATGCTCTTGCTAAACGATAGAATTTATCAAGAGTTGTGGGCTCTGTGAATTTGTGTTTTTCTAAAAGTTCGGGTGTAGCTGCTGATGCGTTAGCAATAACACCTTCTTTAACTAGAATGTTAGGTAGCTTGTCGTTTAAGTTTTTAATCCAGTCACGACGAACGTATAAAGATTTTTCGTTTTGCCACTTAACGGGAATCCACCATAACTTACCGTCTGCGTAAGTTACGTTTTGTTTCATATAGTCATACTGTTGTAAGTATTCGTATAAGTGAGGATATGTTTCAGCGGTTACGTAGTCAGAAATAGGAAGTATTTCTTCGTCACGAATAAGGTTATAGAACATTTCGGGATCTACGGGACCGTCTACGATAAACATATCACGTAAGTTACCGTTCGTTCTTTGTAAGTCGATTTGTGTATAGTAAGTTTCAAGAGCTGTAGAAACAGCTTTGATTTCGCAACCGGCAGCCTTAACTAATTTTTTGTAGATAGGGCTTCTTACTGCTTTAGCGTTGTTGAATTGTTCCCAGTCGTTACAGAAAAGCTCGATTTCATCAATTTCGCCTTCTGACCAGTCGTTATCAACGGTTGAACCGCCACCGCCGGGGGTGTTACCACCGCCACCGCCGCCGCAACCGAATGCGGCAGACAGGAGGGTTGCTCCTGTCAAGCCTAGTATTAATAGTTTCTTTAAGATTCCTTTAATGTTTGCCATATTAAATTAGTCTTCCTTTCTTGATTTTCTTGCAACGAATAATGCTGCGGGTAATAAGAATAAACCTAAGAAACCAGCTGCTGACATGCTTGATTTACAAGATTTAACAGGTTCAGTTTCAACAGGAACTTCTTCAAATTCTGCGTATACTTCGATATCTTCGTTACCTGTGATTGTGTAAGAGTAAACGCCTTCTTCATCTGCGAAGATTTCCATACCGTCTACTTCTAATAAAGAAAGCTTATAGCCCTTAGCAGGAGTGATAGTGAAGGTAACTGTTTCGCCTAACTTAGCAGCTTCCTTGCTTGCTACAACTGTACCGTTAACGATTTCTTCATCAATGATGATTGCGCGGTCTAATTCAGCAACTTCAACTTCTTGTCTGATTTCAGTAATACCTTCAAGAGCGCATGCCCAACCGATATTGCTTGCATCTACTTCGCCTACAACGTAGTATTTACCGTCTTCAGCCTTTTCGATTCTCTTCCAGCTGATAGCAACTGAAATGTTTGTACCGTTTTCTAGAACTGCGTTTGCAGTAGCGTCGTTAACACGGTTGATGATTTGTGTATTTGTTAATTTATCGTTTAAGGGTTTAGATAAAACTTCGCCAGCAAATACGGGAACGGGAGAGATAGAAGTAATAACTTCGCCGTTTAAATCACTTCCTAATACAACGCCCTTCTTCCAGTATGCGTTAGATTGTTCAGCTGTCATTGCAAAGTTGTAGATTGATACGTTATCAATGTAACCCTTGAAGAAGCAGTAACCGTTACCCCATACACATGCGCCACCGATAGAGAAGCTCATGTTAGCGTCGTTAACGTTCCAATCAGCAGGACATTCGTAATTAGCAACTTGTACACCGTCAACGTATACGTTTAAGAAAGCGCCGGGACGAACACTTAGTGTTACGTTGTGCATTCTATCTGTAACGTCGTTTGCAACAGCAGGTGTCCAGTAAATTTGAGGTGCGCCCTTATCGTCTTTAGTAATGCCTTGTGCGCCCATTCTTAGAACTTTGCTGTTCTTACCTGTTAAGAACCAACAAGCCTTTGTGGGATTCCATTCGTTAAAGCCGAAACCAACGGGAGCTTGCCAATCGCCAGCAACTAACGTGCCGTCGCCAGTTTTTTGCATTTGGAAGTTAAGAGTGAAGCCGTTATCTAACGTATCACTTACGTCTTCCATAGCGGGAAGTGTTAAGCAGTCGTCACCGTCAACGTATAATTTACCGTCAACGATTGTACCCATACCACGTGGGTTAGATGTGTCGCCACCTTCAACAGCAGCAGCTTGTAGGTTGTATTTACCCATAGAGTCTTTACCAATGTTTTCAGGATCGTCAAATTCCCATTTTGCAACGGGAGCAAACTTAAGACCTTCTGTGGGAACTTCTACGTCAAGAGCAAGTTGAACCTTGCCAATGTTCTGTTCGTTTACGATTACGTCTGCGAAAGCAACGTAGTCACCTAAAGTGATAGATAATTCTGCAAAAGTTACTTCTGCGTCAACAGTTTCGTCGTTGGGAAGAGTTACTGTAACAGTTGCTTTGTTGATAGCAGCTAAAATAGCTTCATTTGTCATGCTTGCATCGATTGCTGCATTTAAAACTTCGCCAGCAAATACGGGTTCGCCAATAGCTTTAACCTTTAGAACTTCTAGTTCGTGTTTAACTGTGTTACCAATGTTATTGATAACGCCCATACCTTCGGTTGTGTATTCACCGATTGCATAGTAACGTTCGCCTTCTTTTACAACCTTTTTCCAAGTTAAAGCAACGTCAGTTTTGCTTGTGTCAGATAAGGTTAAACGTGCTTTTGCTGTGTTTAGTAAAGCAAACATTTCTTCCGTCTTCATTGTTTCAAATAATGCAGTTGAAGTTTCTTCTGCTTCAAAAACAGCTTCTGCTTTAAGAACTTCTTTAATATCGCTAAAGTCATCAGTTGTGATAAAGCCGTTTGTTTGGTATGCTACAGCAGAGGTTTCGTCCATAGCAAAGTCGAATATTTGAACGTTACGAACTGCGCCGTTTGAGCTGTATGCGCCGTTTCCGTTATATTCAGCACCGATAGCAAATTTAGCACTACCGCTGTTGATATTCCAATCTTCAGCAAGTATAGAAGGTAATTTGTTACTATCTTTCCATTGCTTACCGTTAACGAATACCATTAGCTTACCGCCGGGCTTAACAGAAATAACCATCTTTTGGTATGTTGTACCTGCATCGCCGTTAACAGCGCCACAGTTTTGGAACCATGCGTTGTCCCAAATTACACCAGCTGTTGTGCCAAAACAGTTAAAACCAACGTTGTTTAAAGAAGCACCGCTAGCCATAGGTTGAAGGCTTAAATTATTGCCATTTGGATTGCAACCACCCCAACCAATTAACGTAGACCAAGTAGAAAGACCACCGTGGTTTTGGAATTCAAAAGCTAAAGTAAATGCAGAAAGGTTAGCAAATGGATCTGCGCCTTCTGTATTTGTTAAGCAGTAACCTGGAGCGGCAGGTGTGTTGTTACCAGAATGGAACGTTACACCACCGTTCACGGTATCAATAGTACCGTCAGCCATAAGTTCGCCTGTTCCGCCTGCAACCCAGTATCTACCGAACTCTAGGTCGTAATTGCCCATAGAGTCTTTACCGTGATTTTCGGCATCTTTAAATTCGTATTTTGCAATAGGGTTAATAACTGTTGCTTCAGAAGCCACTGCGGGTTCGTCAGCATTAGCTGTTAACACTGCACCTACTGAAGAGATGCTCATCATTACCACTGCACAAGCAAGTGATAAACTGCGCCAAAATTTTTTCATTTTGCACTTTCCTCCAAAAATGATTTTTATTCAACGTGTTTTCACGTTTAATCCTTGTTTCCGTCTTTTGCTTTATTTTTTTAGCAAAAACTTGTTTTACACTTTTAAAAAAAGCGTTATTTACTATAATTAAGGTATACCTTTTTTGACTGCGCCTGTTTTTTATTACAGGCGTTGTTTTTTTGTCAAAAAACACAAAAAAGCCTTCTAGACAGCCTTCGTTTACCTAAATAATACCGAAAACTGCCCTATAAAAAAGGTATACCTTAATTATAGTAAATAACGCTTTTTTTAAAAGTGTAAAACAAGTTTTTGCTAAA
>JAFQBR010000233.1 GCA_017399665.1 Clostridia bacterium
GCCCGTTTCGTCTTCAATCCAATAATCTAAAGAGTCATCAGACACCATAACGCTTGCAGGATGGGGATGAACAAAGAAACCACCCTTTGCCTTTAATGATGCAATAAGCTCTTGAATACGCGCATGGGTAAAGCCGGGGTATTTAAAATGCCCTTCACTACCCCCCTCAAACTCGTATTCAGGGAACTCTGTTAATAAATCCTCTAAAGCCTTGGGATTGGGAACTATCATATTATAGTGAATACCCTTAACCTCTGCCTTGCTATCTAAAATTCTTGTGCCGGGCTCTGTACCGCAAATAAATTTGCCGTCTTCCCATTCAGGAAGATACATGTGGCGAACCTGTCTGTGGTCTAAAATTGCAGCAAAGTCCATATTTAACGCTTCCATAGCGCCTTTCCAATGTTCAAGAGTGCGTTTACCGTCGCTAGTACCGCCGGTTGCGCCGTGGTCGTGCATTTCACCTTGATAGGGATTGCGACCTTCATAAAGTTCGTTAAGTAATTTTACTTCTTTTTCTGTAGCAATCATAATTTTTTACCTCGCATTTACTTTATTCGTTCAACAAGCGTACAAAATCTTCGTAGATATATGCGTTTGTTGCTACTATGCATCTATTTAATTTAAACAGGCTTATTTCGCCCGATAAATCCCCTAATTTGCCACCTGCTTCAACAATTAGAAGCCAAGCGGCTGCGTAGTCCCAAGGCTTTAAGAAACGGCCAAGGAAGGCGTCTAACCTACCGCAAGCAACGTAAGCAAGCTGCATTGTTGCAGAGCCAAGTGTTCTTATGTCTTGAAAGTTGTTATATATTCTATATGCCTGTAAAAAGGCTGACTTGTATTCTTCTTTATAATAGGCGTTGTATTCCAAAGCGGCTAAGCTTTGACCTATAGTTTTGTTTTGACTGCAGGCAATTTTATTGCCGTTTAAATATGCACCGCCACCCTTTTGCGCCCAAAACAGCTCGTTTGTGTAAGGCGCGTAAATAACGCCAAGCTTAATCTCCCCTTCTTGATACAAAGCAAGGGAAACACCGCAAATGGTCATTGCGTGCATAAAATTGGTTGTTCCGTCTATTGGGTCAAGTATCCAATAAGACTTACCCTCTTCAACCGTCATATTTTCCTCTTCAGAAATAAAGCCGATTTCTGGGTACTGCTCTTTAAGCTTATTTTTTAAAAAATCAGAAATATCTAAATCTGCTTTAGTAACGAAATCGCAGTCCCCTTTAACAGTTACGTCCCCACGTAAATTTTCGTTAAAAAATATAGAGTCCGTTTGTTTAACTATATCTATTACTTTTTGTAAATCAATTTTAGCCATAATAAGTGTATATAAGTATATTTTAGCAAACTCACCCACCTACGCGTTAACGTAGGTGGGTTATTTGCTTACCGCCTAAGCGGATAGTTTGTTAGTTATTTGCTACTTATAGCAAACGTTTAGCTATTTTACTTAACTGAACAACCAGCGATTAAACCGATTGTGCCGTTTTCTGCATCAATTGCCCAAATTGAAGTATTGTAAGCAGAATAATCTGCGCCACCTTCTGCAGCAAAGAATGCATCGTAGCTTACAAATGATGCGTTGTTAACGTCACCACCTACTTTTGCAGAACCGTGTGTTTGTAAAATAGGAGTTAATGTTTCGCCTGAAGCAATAATACTGAAACAGTTGTTAACTGTACCAACACGAATGCCGTGTACGCCACCAACCATAGTAGTATTTACAGTAACGTCATTTTCACCTTTTTCAAGAGTCATAACACAAATACAGTTCTTCATTGTTCCGTTAGCTTGTGTACGGAAAACAACACCACCAAAGTTATTGCTTGCGGTAAGACCTGCAAGAGAAGGAGCAACTGTACATTCAACGTAACAGTTTTCTACTAAACCACCGTTAATAAGTGATGCAACAACACCACCACGGTATTTGATAATTGCGTTAACCTTAAGATTTCTAATAACACCACCTGCACCGATAACACCAAAGATTGAAGCATCAGTAGTTGTATCTGAAGGATGTCTTGCGCCGTCGTGCTTAGGAATAATGTTCTTAAGAGCATAACCGTTACCGTCAAAGATACCTGTGAATGCTGACTTGCTGGGAGTTTCAAATGCTGAACCCCAACCAGAGAATGCGTTAAATTCTGCACCGCCAAAGTCAATGTCATTCATAAGCATATATTTGCCAGCTTGATTTGAATAGATAGCTTCGAAATCGGCAACTGTGTAAACACCTGTGTATGCAACAACGCTTACGGGAATTTCAAGAACGGTTGCACCGTTGTATGAAACAACGATATTAGCAGAGCCACCGCCAACCAATTTAGCAACGCCGTTTTCTACTGTTACAACTGCTGCATTTGAAGATGTTACTTCGTAATTTTCTGTTTCAACGCCGTTTAGTGTTACTTGAATGCCAAGGTCGTAAGTTTTGTCTGTGCCAAGAACGAATTTATCGTTTGAAATGCTTGTAATAGCAGAGCTACCTTCAATAACTAAGTCGATAACTTTAACTTTTAAAGTTGCAGTAGCGCCTGTGTATAGGCAAGTAAAGGTTAAGGTTGCTTCTGTTTCTGCAGGAACGCTGTCAGCAACAGCTACTTTACCGTTTGCAAAAGCTACGCCTTCTACATTTGAAGATACTGAGTAAGAAAGATCAGCACTTACAGCAACAGGCATACTCATACCAGCAGGAACTTCAACTACTTCTTGATCAAAAGTGATGGTGTTTGTTAAAGTGCCAAAGTTGGGATATAAGCCTTCTTCAAAGCTCCATAAATCAGATGTGAAGAGTTCTAAGTTAGCGCCTGCATAGAACGCTGCAAGGCTTGTGTAAACTGCTGAGTTAATAACGGGACCGGGTTTAACTGTTCCGTGTTCTGTTGAGTGAGTGGGAAGCGCTTGACCGCTTACTACGATTGCCTGACAGTTGTTAATTGCCTTTGATAGGTTCATACCAACGATACCACCAATGTAAGTTGTGGGAACGCCTTCAAGAATATTTACAACTGAAATACAGTCAATAGCTTGTGAGTTTGCTTGTGCTCTGAATGCAATAGGACCAAAGTCATTAGCTGCAGCTGCAGCTGTAACTGATTTAACAGTACATTCTACATAGCAGTTTTCAATTTTACCGCCAGCACCAATACCTGATGCAATAACGCCACCTCTGTTGGTTACTGTTGCATTGATAACTGCAAGGTTTCTTACCGTACCGAATACTGTACCAAAGATTGATGCGTCTGTTTGAACAGCTGCGTGTCTGTTATCTACACCGATAACTACGTTCTTAATAGCGTGGCCGTTACCGTCGAATACGCCCTTGAATGCTAAAGTAGGATCGTCATGACCGTATTTCCAGCTACCAAATGCGTAATGAGTTGCGCCTTGGAAGTCTAGGTCGTTCATAAGCATATATTTACCTGATTGGTTACTAAATATTGCTTCAAACTGTTCACGGTTATAAATACCTGTGTATGCTACAACGCTTACGGGAATTTCAACAAGAGTTGAACCGTTGTATGAAATAACGATATTAGCAGAACCGTTACCAACTAATTTAGCAACGCCGTTTTCTACTGTTACAACTGCGGCGTTAGAAGATGCTACTTCGTAATTTTCTGTTTCAACGCCGTTTACTTTAACTATAACGTTAAGTTCGTAAGTTTCTTCTGTACCAAGAACGAATTTATCATTAGTAATTTCTGTTACTGCTGTAATTGTTTCAATGGTCATAGCAGATACGGTTACTTTTACAGTAGCTGTATTGCCTGTGTATAAGCAAGTGAAAGTTAAGGTTGCTTCTGTTCCAGCAGGAACGTCTTCTGCAACGGTTACTTTACCGTTTGAAAAAGCTACGCCTTCTACGTTAGAAGATACTGAGTAACCTGCAGTAGCATTTACTGCTAAAGCTGCATTCATACCAGCGGGAACTTCTAATTCAGCTTGGTCTACTGCTATTGCAGAAATAGTACCAACGTAAGGATAGTAACCTTCTTCTGCATTGAAGTTCCAAATTGAAGAATCGTAAAGTTCAAGATTTGCGTTTGCATAGAAATCAGCAACTGTTGCGTAAATTGCGCTGTTTGTAGCTGAACCTGTTAAATTGAAAGGTAATGCTTGACCTTCAAAAGGATTATAAATAACTTGAACGTTATCTACTGTGCCTGAGATTTGACCAACTGCAGCTGCTCTATGTGACCATGCTGTAGCATTCTTGCTGTCTACGTCTGCTTTAACGCCTTGCTCTACAGTTAGTTTAACAACACAGTTGCGAACGATACCGCCTGCTGTTACCTTCTGTACTAAAACACCTGCAGGGTTGTTAGCGTTTGTGTTTACGCCGTCTTTAGTTACGGTTGCTTCAACGTATACGTTTTCAATTAAAGCGCCGTTTGTTGCAAAGTTTGCTACAACACCGCATCTGTCGCCTGTTTTAACGTTTAAGAATGAAACGTTTCTTACAACTGAGCCTTCCCACATGTAACCGAAGATACCTCTATCTCTGTTACCTGTTGCAGCCCATGCTGTGCCTGCCCAGTCATTCCACATTGAAGTAAAGTTACTTACTGTGTGACCGTCACCGTCAAATATACCATACCAACGAACTTGGTGTGTGCTATGAGTTTGCCATGCGCAGAATGATTTAATTTGTGCGCCACCAAAGTCTAAGTCATTCATAAGAATATAATTCTTAGACATTGTTTCTACGTTTGTACCCATAGCTAAGAATTCAGCCGTTGTATAAATTGGGTTGTATGCTACAACGCTTACGGGAATTGTAAGAAGTGTTGTACCTTCGTGAGTTACGGTAATGTTTGCACTACCGTCGCCAACTAATTTAGCAACGCCGTTTTCAACTGTTACAACTGCTACGTTTGAAGAAGCTACTTGATAGCCTTCAACAGCTGCGCCGTTTGAAGTTACGCTTATGCCAAGATTATAAGTCTTTTCTGTGCCAAGAACGAATTTATCGTTAACGATTTCTTCTACTTCTGCACTTACTTCAATAGTTGCTGCTTTTACAGTAACCGTTATAGTAGCTACTTTTGTCTTATCGTATGCGCAGTATGCTGTGATAGTTGCAACCGTTCCGGGAGCAACTTCTGCTGCTACTGAAACAACGCCGTTTGCATATACAACACCTGCTGTATCGCTTGAAATAATCATTGCTCTATCAGAAGTGAATTGAGCATTTGCGCTTAAGCCAGCAGAAATTTCCATTTCGCTTACGCTTGCTTCTACTTCTGCAGAAAGGTTAGCAATGTGAGGATATTCACCTCTTTCAAATTTCCAAAGTGTTGAGTCAAATACCGTTTCGTCTGAGTTAGCATAGAATGATGCAAGACTTGTAAAGGCTACGTTATTTGAATTAACGGTTGTACCGCTTGTAACTGATATAGCCTTTAATCCTTCGCCAGAAACAATAATTGCATAGTTA
>JAFQBR010000234.1 GCA_017399665.1 Clostridia bacterium
GGGCTCTATGATTTTAACGCCAGGCTGGACAAAATATGACGGTGGCGAGAAAAAGGACAAAATGCTACCCAGCTTAAACGTAGGTGACAAAATAAACGTAGATTTTCACCCCGAAGAAAAGCAAACTCAACCACCAAAGCATTACACCATAGAAAGCTTAAACAATTACCTTAAAAATCCGTTTAAGGATGAGAAAAATAGCGACAGCGAAAATGACGAAGAGGACTATAAGGCAATTTTTAAGGGACTTGAGCTTGGTACGGAAGCAACACGCACAGGCATTATTGACAACGCAAAAAAGAGCGGCTATATCTCTTTAACAAAAGACGTTTACCGCATTGAAAAGGGCGGAAGATTTTTGATTGAACAGCTTGTCGATATGAATATTTCTATGGATAAATATAAAACAAGCCAATTAGGTCAAGCGCTTAAAAGCGTATACCGCGGTGAAATGACAATTAGCCAAAGCGTTGAAATAGCGCAAAGAGAAATACTTGAGGTTTTTAACCAAAAGGTTGAAGAGGGAACAGGCTTTTACGGCGAAGAAATTGGCGTTTGCCCCATTTGTAAAAAAAGGGTTGTTCGCGGATCTTTTGCGTACGGATGCGAAGGCGCAAAAGAGGGCTGTGAGTTTAGAATGCCCTTTAAAATTTTGGGCACTTCTATTTCTAAAACACAAGCAAAAAAATTACTTGAAACAGGTTTTACCGATAAATTAAAGTTCATTTCTAAGCAAGGCAAAGAGTTTGAAAGCCGATTAAAGCTTGATAAAGATAATAAAATAGTATTTGATTTTAACTAAAAATTAACAAAATAAAAGCGCGAGATTTACTTAAAAACCTCGCGTTTTTTGTTTATTTTTTATTAAAAAGTAGGGCTATAGGTCGATTATCGCACATTTACTGTGGAATAACACCTTCGATTACACCACCGCCTAGACACTTTGTTTCATCATAAAATACGCAGTACTGTCCTTCCGTGATTGCGCGCTGGGGCTCATCAAAGTCGACGCGAATAGTATAGCCTTGCTCTGTTTTATCTATAAAGGTAACCGTAACGCCCTGTTCTTGCTGGCGGTAACGGAATTTTGCATTGCATTTAAAGGTTGTTTGCTGTGGTTTAGATGGAATAAAATTGCATTCCTTTAAGTAAAGTCCCTTAGCAAACAGCTTTTCTTCTTCACCGTGGGCAACGTATAAAATATTATTTTTAAGGTCCTTTTCAATAACAAACCATCTGCCCTCGTCACCCTTTTGACCGCCTATATCAAGCCCCTTTCTTTGACCTATTGTATAATACATAAGTCCATGGTGCTTACCAAGCGTTCTGCCATCATACGTCTTTATATCGCCGGGGCGCGCTGGAATATACTTCATTAAAAACTCGCGGAATTTTCTTTCGCCAATAAAACAAATTCCCGTAGAATCCTTTTTTGTTGCCGTATAAAGTCCGTTTTCTTCGGCAATTTTTCTTACCTCGCTTTTATCAAGATCAGCAAGTGGAAATAATACTTTATCCAGTTGACTTTGAGAAAGCTGATTTAAAAAATATGTTTGATCTTTATTTTGATCCTTTGCCTTTAATAAATAATGTATGCCGTTTTCGTGAGCAATTTTGCAATAATGCCCCGTTGCAATAAAGTCCGCCCCCATGTTAAGAGCATACTCTTTAAATGGTCCAAACTTTATTTCACGGTTACATAATACGTCTGGATTTGGCGTTCTACCCTTAGAATATTCATCAATAAAATAAGAAAAAACCCTATCCATATAATCTTTTGAAAAATTAACCGAATAATAAGGTATTCCTATTTTATCGCACACACGGCGAACGTCGGAAAAGTCTTGCTCCGCAGGACAGCATCCGTCCTCATCTTCCTCTTCCCAGTTGTTCATAAAAAGCCCAACAACGTCATATCCTTGTTCTTTTAAAAGCAATGCAGCAACGGAGCTGTCTACCCCACCGCTCATGCCGATAACCACTCTTTTTTTACTCATAACACCTATATTGTAAAGCAATAAGCAAAAAAAGTCAACTTAAGTTGATAAAAGTGTAAAACATTTGTATATTTTTGTTTGTTTTTTGGTAAAAAATTCAAATGCAAAAAAAATTCGCTTTTTGCAAAATGCAATTGACATTCTATTTAATATAATGTATAATAATAACACCCTAAGAAAAGTAGACTTTTTTCTCTTATTTTTTTAGGAATTTAATAGCTTAAAAGTGATTTTTTATTTCCTTAAAAGGAGTTGTTAATATGAGTGAATTTAACGCAATCAACCTCGTTGCATTAAACCGCGCGAGAAAGCGTAAGCTTGCAAAGTGCAAATCTTTTGGTTTTACTTGTGAAAATTGCCGTTTTGGATGCTTTAATAACAAGGCTTCACAAAATAAACCGGTTGAAGATATAGCCAAACTAAATAAAGCTGCAGAAATAGCAAGAGCTGAAGCTGAAGCTAAAGCAAAGGCTGAAGCAGAAGCTAAGGCAAAGGCTGAAGCTAAAGCTAAAGCAAAGGCTGAAGCTGAAGCTAAGGCAAAGGCTGAAGCAGAAGCTAAAGCAAAGGCTGAAGCTGAAGCTAAGGCAAAGGCTGAAGCTGAAGCTAAGGCAAAGGCTGAAGCCGAAGCTAAGGCAAAAGCTGAAGCCGAAGCTAAGGCAAAAGCTGAAGCTGAAGCTAAGGCAAAGGCTGAAGCAGAAGCTAAGGCAAAAGCTGAAGCAGAAGCTAAAGCAAAAGCTGAAGCAGAAGCTAAAGCACAGGCTGAAGCAGAAGCTAAGGCAAAAGCTGAAGCAGAAGCTAAAGCAAAAGCTGAAGCAGAAGCTAAGGCAAAGGCTGAAGCAGAAGCTAAAGCAAAGGCTGAAGCAGAAGCTAAGGCAAAGGCTGAAGCAGAAGCTAAGGCAAAAGCTGAAGCAGAAGCTAAAGCAAAAGCTGAAGCAGAAGCTAAAGCAAAAGCTGAAGCAGAAGCTAAAGCAAAAGCTGAAGCAGAAGCTAAGGCAAAAGCTGAAGCTGAAGCTAAGGCAAAGGCTGAAGCTGAAGCTAAGGCAAAGGCTGAAGCAGAAGCTAAGGCAAAGGCTGAAGCAGAAGCTAAGGCAAAGGCTGAAGCAGAAGCTAAGGCAAAGGCTGAAGCAGAAGCTAAGGCAAAAGCTGAAGCTGAAGCGCAACCTACACTTGCAGAAGAAGCAAATGAACCTGTTGAAGAAACAGAAGAAGCCGAAGAAGAAGCAAGCGAACCTGCTCCTGCTGAAGAAAAAGGCTTTAAGCTTACCAATGCAAAAGATGCCGATGAAATTTTACCTAGAATTGCAACAAAGCGTGCAAGAAAGTTAATTTACGTACCAAAGGACGTTATTTTTGAAACGACATGCACAATTGAAGTTGAAGGCAAGAAAAACGACGAGGGCATTAAAGTTAAAAACATATTAGAAGCTGAAATTAAAGAAGGCTTAAAACTTGGATATTTAGACAAGTATGACGGCTTAAAGATGAGCGAACTTAAAGAAGAATACGAAAACGATACCGTTTACGAGCTTGCAGAACAAGAATTTAAGAAAATGGGCTTACTTCTTGCTGGCGACAAAGTTAAAGTTTACGTATTTGACTGGACAGGCAATAGCCTACACCACATTGGCTATTTACCGGAAGAACAAGCACAAGCAGTTATCCCCTACCTTGTAGATATGGATAAATACAGCTTTGACCTTTGCGGTCTTATTACAGGCGGTAAATGTAAAACAATCACCAAAGATCCCAAGAGTGGCAAAATCACCGTATCTAAGGGCAAAGACGGCAACTACGGCGTTGATTTAGATATTACCATTATTAATAGAAAAGACTAATAACTTAATACATAAAACAAAAACCGCTAGAGTAATTTCTAGCGGTTTTTTATTTACTTTTTTTGCCTAAATTTTTACTAAATATCAGCCTATAAGGCGATTATCTAACTGTTCGTTGATTTAAATTATCATTTTAAATTGCTTAACTACACAAAAAACAAGATTGATGCCACCACAAAGACAAAGTAACAACCAATCAACACGATTGCAATAAAAAACCCTTTTTTCCAACCTCCAAAAAAGCTTTCTCTTTCATACGTATCAGCTGGATATAAAAGAAGTCCAATTAATAAGCCAATTAAACCACCAATCAAGCCTAACAAAATGCCTATACCTCTTTTTGAAACATATTCATTTTCTTCATAGCTGTCATCATCACGATACATTTATATTACCTCCCATCTTAAATAAAACTACCAATTTGGTAGTTTTGTGTTTATTTTACTACCAAAATGGTAATATATCAAGTAAATAGGAGGTGCTTATGGAAATTTTGTTAGGTAAAAGATTAAAAGAGTTACGCCTTGAATGCGGGTTAACTCAAAAAGAACTTGCTAGCAAACTAAACCTTAATAGTGTTACTTATTTACACTACGAAAAATCTCAAAGAGAACCACCGCTTACAGTTCTTATAGAAATGGCAAAATTTTTTGAGGTTTCAACAGATTATTTGTTAGGTTTAACCAACTATTAAAGTAGTAACCTTTGTTTTGTAACAAAGAAATTATAAAAAAACCGCAGTTTTTCTGCGGTTTTTGTTTTTATTTATTTTTTAGATTATAGCAACGCTATATTAAATCAAGCGCACCAAAAATAACTTGAAGTACTACCATAAATAAAACGAGCATAATAATTATTATTCCTGCCGCATACTTACATCCATCAAGTTGTTCTTCGTTACGCCTGTAAGAGCTTTTTGAATATTCTTCATCATAATTACTTTTAGCTTCACTACTTTTATTAGTTACACCCTTTTTGCGATCCATAACACACCTTTTCTACTAAAAATTACCATTTTGGTAGTTTATTGTTATTATTTTAGCATTCACAAGGCAATAAGTCAAGTAAAAACAACAAGAAACAATTTAATCATTTATAAACTTAACCTGAAATTAAAAATTATGTATAGTAAAAAAGATTAAAACCGCTAGAGTAATTTCTAGCGGTTTTTTATTGTGATTTTTTATTGTTTTTATACTAAATGTTCGCCTATAGGGCGATTAACTAATATTTTGTTAATTCTTTAACTTTCTAAATGATTAAAAATTTTATCCCAAACGATTTCATCTTGTTCGGTCATCTTTATCCAATCGAAGGATGCAACAAATGCGGATTTTTGCTCTGCAGTAATGTTTTTATTTTTTAATAACTTTGCTCTTTTTTTAGAAAATTCCGCCAAGTACTTAACGGCATCTTCAGTATAATTAGGGTTATGCCCTTTATTTTTTACAAGCATAAAGGATACGTTGTCTTTACCCTTTAAACCTTCTTTTAAAATATCGTAATGCACCTTTTTACACATTTTGTCATTTTCGGAATAAATAAGAAGTGCTTTTACGTTAGAATTTACCAAGCTTTCAACCGCATTATAGTTTACAAAATCTGGGTTTACCTCTCTTTCTAACTGCATTACCGGCTTGCGGTAGCCCTTCATTATGCCACTAAAGAAGGTGTTTATCATTTGCTCTACACTAACAAAACCGCTTATTGCAACAATTTTGGTAATTTCTTTATGAAAAGCGCAAATATTTAAGGTTGAAAAAGCACCCCAGCTGTGCCCCATTACACAAAGTTCTTTACCAATAAAGCGTTGGTCTTGCTTTAAAGCTAAAATACAATCGTTTAAATCACGTAAAGACTGAGAAAGACCACCTGGATTTTCACCCCCAGACTGCATACAACCGGTATGATCGTAAGCAAAAACAACGTAGCCACGGCTACAAAGCTTTTCTATTTCGCGCATATAGGCGCGGTGTCCACCGCCAAAGCCGTGATCAAATATTACAAGTTTGCTTTCGTTTGCTCTATCATAAGAATAGATATAACCTTGCAAGCTATGCCCTAAAGAAGAATTGAAAATATAGCTTTGAGCTTTTAAACCTGCAAAGTTTTCTTGCGAAAAATAAAATACACTTTCCGTATCGTCACAGCGGGTATGAATCATTCCCTTGTATGCGCCAACAACTTGCTTTTCAAAAATCATAAATCCCCCATTATTTAATAACGTGCTTATTTATTTACGCCAAAAAGTGGGCGTATAGGTCGATTATTAGCTATTTTGAACGTTTTTAAAAATAGTTTTACCACTTATAAAAATTACAATCACAGTCATAATAAAATATACTGCATCAGATAACGGGCCAGCCCATAAAATGCCGTCTATTCCCATAACGGACGCTAAAATAAACATTGCAGGAACTTGTATTATTATTTGTTTAGAAAGGGATAAAAATGCTGCAGTATACGCTTTACCAACAGATTGAAGTAGCGAAGAGCCAAGCATTCTTATTGCAGTAATAGGAAGAAGAAGTAAATATATTTTTAAACACTTTACCGAAAATTCCGTATACAGCTCGTTTTCGTGACCAAATATTGAAATAACCTGCTCTGGGAAAAGCTGAAAAATTGCAAAGGCAACAATCATTACTAAAGTTCCAACCGCGGATGAGTAAATAAAGGTTTTCTTTACTCTATCGCGCTGACCGCTACCGTAGTTATAACCGCAAATTGGCTGAGCGCCTGCAGATAGACCGATAAGAACTGCCATTACGATATTAAAAAGCTTCATTGTAACGCCAAGCGCCGTCATTGGAATTTCTGGACCGTACTTGCTTTGAGAGCCGTATTCTTTAAGCAAATTGTTTTGAAGCCCTATAATTATTACAACAAGTGCCTGATTAATAAAGCTTGAAAGCCCTAATTTGCAAACGTTAAAGAAATTTTTAAAACTATCTTTAAACACTTTTTTGTTAAGCGTTACCGTTTTTAACTTAAATAGATAGAATCCATATATTATTGCATTAACAGCTTGACCGATAATAGTTGCCCATGCCGCGCCTGCAATACCTAAGTTAAATACCATAATAAACAAATAGTCTAAAACAATATTGGTAACACATCCAGCAATTAACCCCACCATATTATAAATAGGGCTACCGTCTGCCCTA
>JAFQBR010000235.1 GCA_017399665.1 Clostridia bacterium
ATATAAAACTACAGCACAAACTATCATAATACCTAATGGAACAGCTGAATTAGTAGTAGTGTATAAAAAATCATATTTAAGCCCCACCAGCGACATAAAACCGTAAATAATTCCACCAAACGAAAAAGTTAAAAATATAAATTTGTTTACTTTAATAAAATAATCTTTAAAATCCTCAAATTTATCGGCTATTGCTATCATACAAAACGCAATTAATATTTTTAATCCAAACAAAACAATTTCATTAAAATATAAAAATGGAAAAATAATAGCAAAAAAAGTGCCGAATGAAGCAGATAACAGCACTCTTCTTTTTTTAATTATTTTAGCCTTTGATTTTAACGCTAATAGCAATAAAATGTAATCAAAAACGAAATTATCGATAATTACGTATTCTATGTAAATAGTCATACAAAAATTATACACTATTACTTTGCAATTTTTTTATAAATTTTTGCAACAAAAAAAGGTATTTTGTCACTTATAAAAAAGCAACAAAATACCGTTTAATGAGCTTATAGGCCAACTTTTATTAAAATTCGAGTAAATGTAAGTATTTAGTTTTATCTACAGCAGCTAGGAACAAATAAAGTCTTGGGCCACTATCTTGACCAAATAATAAATTATAGAAAACTTTAAAAAATCTCATTTGTTTTGCAGTGTTTTCTTTTTTTGTTAAAGTAGGATCATTAATAATTGAATATAGGAAAGATTGAACTTCCTTTTCTTCAATAGTTTCTACTGTAGAAAGATATTCGTGAAGCTTTGCAACTGCAACCTTTTCATCTTCTTGCGCATTTACAAAATATTCGTTATTCTTGTTTTCAAGCAATTTAAAGAGCTTTGAGGGCTGATGATCACAAATCCAATTCTTAACACGAAGAAGTCTTGCTTCATCGCTTGCGCCGAATTCTACGCCGATTTTTGCAAGCATCTCACGAACTGACTGAGCGTTAAAATCAACTATAGTTGCAACTGAAGCTAAAACACCAAATGGAACTTTAGAATAAGAATCTTTACCACTTACCATACAGTAATCAAATACAGCAGTTGTGTATTCGTCAGTTTCGCCTTTCTTATATGCTTCAAGGCTCTTATCAAATTCACTATAATGACGAATAATGGTATCGTCAAAATTGAATGCAAAGCCTGCTTCGGGAGCATATTTTGCAAACAACCATCTTACCATATCGGGTTCGTAAACCTTAAGTACGGTTGCTGGGGTTATATTGTTACCTGTTGAAGAGTGCATGTCACCAAGACCAGCAATAGAAAGCCAACCGTATCCTTGGAATAAAGGTGGCGTAACGCCAAGAATATTTTTAGCAATATCGCTTGCTACAACGTAGCTTCCGCTTGCTGCAGCGTGGTCAATTCCACCGGGCTCAAAGTCAACGCCTTCAACACCCCAACGCATTGGCCAGTCAACCTTCCAAACAAGCTTAATGTGTCCGTATTCTCTTACCTTTACAGTATGAGTGTGACCGCATAGCTTACAATGGTAAGTTAATTCTTCACCGTCTTCAGAAACCTCTAAAACTTCAGTAACGTCCTTTTTGCAAACTGCACAATAAACGTTAACAGGAGCATATTTTTCTCTTTCTTCTTCGTTTTCGTCCTGAGTTTTATATTTTAAAAGGACGTCGTATATTTCTTTTCTTTTCTTAAGTGCAAAAACTATACCTTCTGCATAAGCATTAGAGGTATATAGCTTTGCTTGGTATCTATAATCAGGATGAATATCAAGTTCTTCTAAAGATGCCTCAAATTCCTTTTCGTTATATTCCGCATAAGAAGAATAAATTCCGTGAGGATCTGGAATTTCAGCATAAGGCATTCCTAAATATTTATCAAAGCCTTCTGTTATTTTAGCTATATTTGAAGGAACTTTTCTTAGTCTATCATATTCGTCCCAAGAAAAAAGCAATCTCGCCTTTTTACCCAATTTTTGAAGTGCACGAACAACGTAGTAACTCGTTGCTATATCGCGGAAATTACCAATGTGAACAGAGCCTGAGGGGCTAATACCCGCAGCGCATACGTATTCTTCTTTATTAGGATTTCTTTCAATAATTTCTCTTGCTAACTTTTCTGCCCAATGCATACTATTTTTTTGCCTCCGTTTTATATTGCAAATATTTTTTTATCATTTCATCAGCTACCTGTTCAGGGGTTAAATGAGTTGTATCGATAACGCAATCGTAATTGCTCATATCTAAAATATCAACCCCATAGCACTGACTGTAGCGTATTTTTTCCGCCTGTCTGCGTTCATTTATCTTTGTTATAGCCTCTTCTATTGAAGAATAACATTCAGAACATCTTTGAGCGGACATAATTCTTCTTGCAGACTCTTCAATTTCTGTTTTAAGGTAAAAACTGTAAGTTGATGGAACAAAGTGAAAGCCCAGTCTTGAATCCACAATATAGCTTCCCTCTTTTGTCTCATACGCTTTTTGATAGTCGTCAAAAATTTTATCAAATTCAGGTTTTCCAACTATGAATTTATTAAATTCAACGGCATCCATATTCATTTCCATTGCCATTTTGCGATTTATAGTTCCAATAGAAACTATTTCTGCCTTCATTTTCTCTGCCAAAATTTTACATACCGTGGATTTACCGCTACCTAAATCACCCGTTACTGAAATTCTGAATTCCATCTCTTTCGTCATAATATTTTAACTCCTTGCGCTTGCGCAAACGATATAATATTTTCAAACAACTTTCCCTTCTTAACTTTGTCTACTCCAGCTAGCAAACAGAGAATCTCATAAAGAGAATATAGCCTATTTATAACACCCTTCGTTTCCTGTTTATCGTAGAATTTATCAACGGCAACCGATATCATTATAGCATAAGGATTGCCAATTATAGTTTGCTTTGCTTTAGCGAAACAACCTTCAATCGAGTCCATTCCCGTAAAGATATCTGCGTGAGAAAGAACAGACCAAATAAACCGCATTTCTTCCTCTTGTATATCTCTGTCCGTCATTAAAACGACCAAGAATAAGGATTGTAAATATTCCTCAAGATTAACGACAACTTCCTTTGCTGTATAAGCAAAACCCCTATTGGCGAAATAGCCCTCATAAAGATAAACTATATCGTTTTCAACCTCGAAAAGTATTTTTTTAGCTTTTTCCACGCAGTCGCTAAGCTCAACCATAACATTTGGATTGGCTTCAACTTTATTTTGTTTTTCTATAACGGGTTTTTGTTCTATTGGCTGCGGTATATCAATACTTTCTTGAATAGTTAATTGCTGTGAGCTTTCAATAAAAGCATCTCCGTAAGCCAAAGATTGTTCCTCTTCGTCTATATAAGCAATAGCTTCGTTGTCATTTCCGCAAAACCGCTCTTCCTTAATAAAAGCTTGTGATTTTACCGCATCAAGAACAACTTCAGCGTTAACTTCTTTATGATTTGATATTAAGTTGTTCTTTTTGGCCGTAAAATCAACGTTGCCTGGCAATAAGATAGATTTTTTCAGGCTGACAAGGTCCAATAGAAGATAAGGTTTTACCCTTTGTCGTTCTATTTTCAACGGCAACTTTAGAAGTATCTGCATAATACATAGTGCCTAATCTATCTAAAATGGCAAAATCGACCTTCTCGCCACCTATAAGCGATTTTACGAATACTACGCATTCCGTCTTTAAATCGCCAAGCTCAACAAGTTTAACGCCCTTTCTTGCCCTTGCAAGTTTATTTATAGTGCCTAAAATTACACGCTTGAAAGTACCAAAGCTTGTAGCAACTAAAATCTCGCCGTTAAAGTCGTCGTCTACCTGAGAAGCGTAAATGACTTTATCGTCGTCAGCAACGTCCATACCTTTTACGCCACCTGCCGTTCTGCCCTGTTCGGGAATTTCACTGTCAGCGTATAAGCACATACCTTTTTCTGTAGCAAAGAATAGATTTGTACCTGATCTAAGCTGTTCAACAGCTATAAGTTCGTCCCCTGGTTTTAGCTTTGTAGCTTGAAAAATTTGCTTTAATAAGCCGTATTCTGACCAGTCTGAAAGCTTTACAAAGCCCATTTTTGTAAAGAAATATAATTTTCCTTCAGGTAAAGGCTCGCCTTCTTTTATAGCAAACATAGCAACAGGTTTTTCACTTCCTGCTTTTTTAAATAACTGATCAAAACGAACGCCCGGAGCATACGCGCCCTTAGATTCAGGCATAAGTTCTACGTCCATCTTATAGCAGTTACCAAGGTTGGTAAACGCAAGAATTGTTTGCGTCGTATCTACCTTACAAGAATATAGGAACAACTCCTTCTTATTTGGGGCTGTTTCGTTTAGCATTCTCTTGTAAGAAGAAAGTTTAATCTTTCTAATTAAACCGTTAGCGCACATACCCACAACAAAGTGTTCAACAGGACGTACGTCGTCGTATTTTTCAACGGTTATATCTTCGATAGCACCGACGATTTGAGAGCGTCTTTCTTCGCGGTGTTTTTTCTTTATTTCACGAAGTTCATCTTTTACGATGGACATTTGCAATCTCTTGCTGTCAAGAATCTTTTGAAGATTTTCAATACGCTCTTTTAATTCTTTAAGTTCTTGTTTTAAGTTTTCAACTTCAAGCTTAGTAAGTCTTGCAAGTCTTAAATCAAGTATTGCCTGCGCTTGCTTTTCTGTAAGCTCAAAACGCTTGCGTAGGTTTTGACGAGCAGTTGCCGTATCGGGAGATTTTTTGATAATTTGAATAACCTCGTCGATATTGGTTACCGCAATAATCAACCCTTCTAAAATATGTGCGCGTTCTTTTGCCTTGTCTAAGTCAAACTTAGTACGCTTTACGATAATATTTCTTTGGTATTCAATGTAGTAGTTTAATATTTCCAAAAGTCCCATTTGACGGGGTTTTCCGCCCGCAATGGCAACCATATTTATACCAAAAGAAACTTGCAGACCCGTATTCTTGTTAAGGAATGCAATAATCTTATCGGGATCAACGTCCTTTTTAAGCTTTATAACAGCACGCATTCCCTTTCTGTCAGATTCGTCGCATACGTCTTGAATACCGCCTAAAATTTCCTTATTTTTTTCTGCTAAATCAGAAATTTTACGTAGTAAAGCCGCCTTATTCGTTTGATAAGGCATTTCGGTAATAACAATATTTTTCTTATCGCCATCCCCTTGTTCTACGTTTATTTTAGACTGAATTATAATTTTGCCCTTACCTGTTTCGTAAGCTTTTTTAAGATTATCGCCACCAACTATATAACCGCCGGTCGGAAAGTCCGGACCTTTGATTATCTTCATTAATTCTTCCAATTTAATCTTGGGGCTATCTATAACGGCGCAAACACCGTCTATAACCTCTGCAAGGTTATGTGGAGGGATATTTGTTGCAAGACCAACTGCAATACCCGAAGAACCGTTTACAAGCAAGTTGGGATATCTACCGGGTAAGGTTGCCGGCTCTTGTAAAGAGTCGTCAAAGTTTAAATCCCAATCAACTGTATTTTTATCTAAATCGCGCAAAAGTTCTAATGCTAAAGGCTGTAATTTTACTTCGGTATAACGCATTGCTGCCGCGCTATCTCCATCGATAGAACCAAAGTTACCATGCCCTTGCACTAGTGGCGCTCTCATGTTAAAAGGTTGAGCCAAACGGACCATTGCATCATATACAGACGAATCGCCGTGTGGGTGATATTTTGCAAGGCAGTCACCAACTACTCTCGCGCTCTTTTTAAAATCTTTATCGGGTAACATGCCCTGATCGTACATAGAATAAAGAATTCTTCTTTGTACAGGCTTTAAACCGTCTTCTACTCTTGGTAGGGCTCTATCCATAATAACGTATTCCGCATAAGGAATCATACAATTATGTAGCACGTCCTCTAGAGAATTTGTTACTATACCCTCTTTTTTTTCTATAATTTCCATTTATCTTTTCCTTAAAATTTAGGCGTGTAAAAAATGTGGCTTTAAAATTAGTCTAAACCGATTTTTGCTTTAAATGAATCCTCTTTGTTAAAGTTTGCGTATTCTTGAATATATTGCTTTCTGCTTTCAAGCGCATCACCCATAAGAGTTGTTATCATTCTGTCTGCATTAGCAGCATCTTCAAGAGTTACTTGCAATAACATTCTTGACTGCGGATTCATTGTAGTGTCCCACAACTGTTCAGGATTCATTTCACCTAAACCTTTATATCTTTGAATTGAATAATTTCTGCCAACCTTTGCAATTTTTTCCTGCAATTCGTGGTCATCATAGGCATATTCAATTACATCTTTCTTGTAAACCTTATATAAGGGGGGCATTCCAATATAAACGTGTCCTGCTTGAATAAGCTCCTTCATATATCTAAAGAAGAAGGTAAGCAAAATTGCTCTAATATGAGCACCGTCTTGGTCGGCATCTGATAAAATAATTACTTTGTGATAATTTAAGCCCTTTAAATCAAAATCACTACCAATACCCGTTCCAAGCGCACTTATCATAGAACACATTTCTTCATTTGCCAAAACTTCGTCTATTCTCTTTTTCTCAACATTTAAAGGTTTGCCACGAAGGGGAAGAATTGCTTGGTGCTGACGGTCTCTACCCTGCTTTGCGCTACCGCCTGCAGAGTCACCCTCAACTATAAACAGCTCGTTAAGCTCTGCTTTTCTTGAAGAGCAAGATGCTAGCTTACCAACTAAACGCATCATATCTGCGCCGTTTTTTGCACGCGCTATTTCTTTTGCCCTGCGCTCTGCAAGACGCACCTTTGCAGCCCCTTGTGCTTTTGCTATAACCGAATCAAAAACCTTTGTTAATTTTTTTACATTAGTAAGCTTTGCGATTTCATCAACGGTAACAGCTTCTACCGCAGGTCTAGCTTCGGGGTTACCAAGTTTATTCTTTGTTTGACCTTCGAATTGAACTTGGCTCATTTTAATTGAAAGAACAGCCGTTATACCTTCACGGAAGTCTTCGCCGACAAAATTATCTTCTTTTTCCTTTAAAAGGTTATGCGATCTAGCATAATCATTAAGCACGCGGGTAAGACCTGACTTAAAGCCCGTTTCGTGAGTTCCGCCTTCACCAGTTGGAATATTATTTACAAATGATGCAATATTTTCAGAATAACTGTCTGTATGCTGAATTGCAAATTCAATCTTTATGCCATCCTTTTCAGCCGTTGCATATAAAGGCTCGCTGTAAAGAGCATTCTTGCCCTCATTAAGGTAAAGAACAAAGTCTTTAATTCCGCCGTCATAGTTAAAGTGTTTTTCTACAACATTTTCCGTTCGCTCGTCGTAAAAATCTATTTTAAGACCTTTATTTAAAAAGGCAAGTTCACGCAAGCGTCTTATGATTGTTTCCGAAGAAAAATCTACACTTTCAAAAACTGTAGCGTCTGGCTTAAAACGAACTAGCGTTCCGCGTTTTTTAGTCTTTTTCCCAATATCTTTAAGAGGTGCTTTAGGAACACCTGAATGAACCTTTCCGTTTCTTCCTTTATAACTTGAAAACTCCATAAAATAAGTAGTTTTTCCGTTATAAACTTCAACGTTTAGCCATTCAGAAAGTGCGTTTGTAACTGATGCACCAACACCGTGTAGACCGCCTGAATAACTATAGTTATCATTATCAAATTTACCGCCAGCGTGAAGTTGAGTAAATACAACTTCAACACCCGATACCTTTGCAACGGGGTGAATGTCTACGGGAATACCTCTACCGTTATCTTCAACAGATGCAGAGCCGTCCGCTTTTAAACGAACTTCAACCCAGTTCGCAAAACCATTTGCCGCTTCATCAACTGCGTTATCTACTATTTCCCATAAAATATGGTGCAAGCCCTTTATGCCTGTTGTACCGATATACATACCGGGACGAAGCCTAACGGCATCAAGCCCTTCTAAAATTTTTATATTCGAAGAAGTATATTCCGTTTTTGCCATAAATGAACACTCCAAGAATTCTAATAATATATATTATTATAACATAATACTTGCTTTTAATCAAGATAAATTACCTTTTATAAATAATTTTTTGAGTAAATTTGCCTTCTTTTTTATTTTTTTTACAATTTAAAACCCCGATTTTTTTATCGGGGCATTTTTTAGTTTATAGGTAATTCAATTTTTTGATAAGGAAAAATATATTCAATTTTATTAGTAGAGAAAAGCTCTTCTTTGGTAATTAAAAATCTAGCGCAAATATCCTCTATAGTATCGCCCGGTTTTACCGTATAAAGAAAAGAATTATCTTTTCTTTCAATCATAATTAAACGCCCGTTAGGAGGCTCGCTATCAAGATTGTTTAAAAAAATAATTTTACTTGGCGCAACATCAAACTCTTCACAGGTATTATAAAACCCTTTTTCGTTTATTCTTACACAAAATTTGCTACTTTCATCAAATAAAAATAATAACTTCGACATATTACGAATATATTTAAGCGATAGAAATTTTATTCTTGAAGGAAGTGATATTATAAAAAAATTTGCAAAAACAGTTGTAGTAGTAACTGCATTATCTTGCTTTGAACGTGCTCTGGGCTTCGTCTATAGAGTCTTTTTGTCAAGAACGATTGGGTCTGAAGGACTTGGACTTTACCAAATTGCCCTTTCCGTAATAGGACTTTTAATAACTATTTCGGCATCAGGTATTCCAATAACGGTTTCAAGACTTATGATTAAAGAGCGGACTGCTAATCACTTGGGCGGAGATAATAAAGCCGTTTCAGCAGGCATAATTGCAACTCTTGCAGTCAGCATTCCGCTATGTCTTTTTTTCTTTTTGTTTAAAGGCTCTTTAGATTTTATTTTTGCAGATGAGCGCTGCTCTGTTCTATTTTTAATTATTCTACCTGGCGTTGTTCTCACATCCATTTACGCCGTTATTCGCGGTTTTTTTTGGGGAAACAAAAGTTTTTACATATATTCAGCTATCGAACTTGCTGAAGAGGTAATGATGATTATTTGCGGTATATTTCTTATATCGCGCGGGAAAACTATTTTTCAAAAAGCCGTCTATGCAAGCGTTGCGGTATTGCTATCTTACATTTTTTCTTTTATAGTGTCATCGGCTTCCTTCGTTGCCAAAGGCGGAAGAATTACAAACCCTAAAGAAGAAATGCGACCACTTATATCTTCAAGCATGCCAATAACTTTTATGCGAACGGCAAATTCTTTAACCTCTTCGCTTATTGCTATAATTTTGCCAGCGGTACTTATTACTACCGGTATAGACAAACAACAGGCCATTTCAGAATTTGGCATTATAAGCGGAATGGCACTACCACTACTTTTTATCCCATCCACCCTTATAGGTTCTTTTTCATTGGTTCTTTCGCCCGAACTTTCTGAAAGCTTTTACAAAAAAAACACCGAAAAAATACGCTCCGGTGTTGAAAAATCTTTACTATATTCGCTTTTAATAAGTGTGCTTGTCGTACCAGCCTTTACAGGTACGGGAGAATACATAGGCGAATTTGTTTATAACAATCATCTAGCAGGGGTATACGTTAGAAACTCTGCATTTATTATGATTCCAATGAGCATAACAATCATTTCAACAAGCCTGCTTAACGCGATGGGCTTTGAAAGAAAAACACTAAAATACTTTTTAATAGGCGCAGTAATGCTACTTTCTTGCATCCTTATTCTTCCGCGTTTTATAGGTAGCTACGCACTTATAATCGGATACTTTATAAATTACAGCATAACAGCAATAATGAACGTATTACTACTAAAAAAAGTTTGCTGTAATAAATTAGATTTTGAAAAGAAATCTTTAATTGCCTTGCCCTTATGCGGTTTAGCCTGCATGCTAAATTATTTAAGCTTCTCACTTTTAAAAAACTTTATGCATAGTTTTTTAGCAATGGGTCAATGACAAATC
>JAFQBR010000236.1 GCA_017399665.1 Clostridia bacterium
ACTTCAACAAGACCTGTGTTAACGATCTTACCGCCAAGAGCGAATACCTTTGTACCTTTGCTCTTTTCTGTACCCATAGCTGTAAACCATTCTGCGCCGTTTCTGATAATTGCAGGAATGTTAGCGTATGTTTCAACGTTATGTAAAATTGTGGGCTTGCCAAATAGACCTTTAACAGCTGGGAAAGGAGGTCTGGGACGGGGTTCGCCACGTTTACCTTCAATAGAGGTCATAAGAGCGGTTTCTTCACCGCAAACGAATGCACCTGCACCAAGTCTGATTCCAAGATCAAAGTCAAAGCCTGAACCAAAGATATTTTTACCTAAGATACCGTGAGCCTTAGCGTCGTCGATAGCTTTTTGTAATCTTTGAACAGCGATAGGATATTCTGCTCTGATATAAACGAAACCTTGGTTAGAACCGATAGCGTAAGCAGCAATAGCCATAGCTTCGATAACAACGTGGGGGTCGCCTTCTAGAACTGATCTATCCATGAACGCACCTGGGTCACCTTCGTCGGCGTTACAGCAAACGTATTTGATGTCGCCCTTAGAAGCCTTAGCAAACGCCCACTTTCTACCTGTGGGGAAGCCGGCACCACCACGGCCACGAAGTCCGCTAGCAAGTACAACGTCAATAACTTCTTGAGGAGTCATGCCACTTAATACTTTTGCTAATGCTTGATAACCGTCACGTGCGATATATTCTTCAATACATTCGGGATTGATAACACCACAGTTATGTAAAGCAACACGTTTTTGCTTGTTCATGAACTTTGTTTGTTCAAGTTGCATAACTGTTTCGCCTGTTTCTTCCTTATGTAAAAGACGTTCAACAGGTGTTCCACCGATAATGTGTGTATCTATAATTTCGGTTACGTCGTCAACTGTAACTGAGTGGTAGAAAGTTCCTTCAGGATAGATAACCATGATAGGACCTTTTGCACAAAGACCAAAACAGCCGGTCATAACAACGCGAGCCTTGTTTTCAAGGTGCTTTTCTGCGATTTGTTCGTTAAGCGCCTTAATAATATTCATTGATTTGCTTGAGGTACAGCCTGTTCCGCCACAAACGAGAATGTGATGCATTCCTGCGCCGAAAAGTTCGCCTCTTTTCTGCTTGATTGCGTTAAGTTCCGCAATTGTTTTCATATATTCATCCTCCGATTAGTTAATGTAAAAGCAAAATTATGCGTTATATTTAGCTAAAATGCCCGCAACGTCTTTAGCGGTGATTTTGCCGTATACTTCGTCGTTAATAGTTAAAACGGGAGCAAGACCGCAACATCCGATACAACGTGTTGCATCTAAAGAGAACTTCTTGTCGGGTGTAACTTCGCCGTTTCCAATTCCCAAAAGCTTTGAAAACTCATCAAAAATTTCGCCTGAACCTTTAACGTAGCATGCAGTACCTAAGCATACTGCAACCTTGTATTCTCCCTTTGGATAAAGAGCAAATTGAGCATAGAAGGTAGCGATTCCGTATACTTCGGAAAGTGAAACGCCCATTTCTTCAGCGATAATTACTTGTACTTCTCTGGGAAGGTAGCCGTAAATATCCTGTGCTTGTTGCATTGCAGGCATAAGTCCGCCGGGCACGCTTTTGAGTTTTGAAAGAACTTCCCTAAGTTGTGCTTCCTGTTCGGGAGTTCCGTCAAAAGGAATTACTGTTTTTTTCTTCATAAATGTCCTCCGAATAGCTTCTTTACTTTTGTTTGCAAAGATTATTTAGATTGATATCACTTAGTGATATATTAAGCTAACGGTATGATTATAACATAATCAAAACTTTCAGTCAAACACAATAAGCCCCTTTTATCATTTTTTATAAAATAAAAAAATACTTAAAAGTCATTAAAAGCGCGAAAAAAAGTCGCTTGCAAGTAAAATTACAATGCGACCTTGTAATATAAAATTCTTCCTTTTTAACAACAATGGGTGTTTAGCAATTTTTAGTAATCAGCTTAGCGCAAGGTCAAGCGCCATCATTAAACAGAATCCGCCAATAAATCCCCACACTCCCCTTTTTGACTGCACGCTTTTAGGTATTAACTCTTCAACAATAACGTATATCATTGCCCCGGCAGAAAGCGCCAATATATATGGCTGTAAAAAGCTTATAAAATTGACTAAAAGTGCCCCTATAAGCGCACTAATCGGCTCTACTGTCCCACTTATTGCCCCATAACAAAAGCTTTTTAATTTGTTTTTTCCACCACTTTTATAAGCCAAAGCAACAGCTAGCCCCTCGGGCATATTTTGCACACCTATACCAAAGGCAACGCTAAGCGCGTTTATAACGTTAAGCCCATTTGAACCAAACGCAAAGCCAACGGCAAGCCCCTCTGGTATATTATGCAAAGTTATTGCCCAAAAAAGTTTATTTAAATCATTTCGTTTAATTCTTTTTTTAAGCAGTAAATCTGAAAAATATATTAACACCGCACCAAAGGCAAGCCCAATACATGCAGGTAAAAAAGCAAACGCGCCAAGATGCGAGCTTAAATTTATTGCAGGTATTATAAGCGACCAAATGCAGGCAGAAGTCATTATGCCAGCAGAAAGCCCATCCAAAACACCCTTTTGTTTTATTTCTGGCGTAAAAAATATAAAAAACGCACCAAGCGCATTCATAAAGAAGGGAAAACTTAGCCCTATCATCATATAAAACTGTTCGTTCATTTCTTCATAAGTACCCTTAGTTTATTATATTCTTTTAACCTTTTTTAGTTTACCGCCCTATTTTATTAAAGCCTTTTGTTTTTTGCTCTGTCACAACAAGTGACTGATAAAATACGCTTTATCTACGGCGTAATAGTTCGTTATTTATAAATTTTATTATAGAATTTACACCAACTTACGTTGGATGACCTACGTACGGCAAGTACGCCCCCTTGCAAAAATTCACAAAATGCCTGCTCTTGCTTGTATCTAAACCGTATTTTAGGCTTAATATAAGGTATTTTATTAATTTTAAAAAATCAGTCATTGTTTGTGACATCGCCTTGTTTTTAAGCACAAATTTTATTACACACAAAAATTAATGTTATATTTTTAACAAAAAAATAGGGCTATATGGCGATTAACAGCCACTTAGCCCTTTTTGTTTTACTACTAAACTTTCTATAAAGCGACAAAGTTTTTGGCTTTGTCGCTTTTTTATTTTGCTATAATTTTACTTACAAAAGTTTACTGCTTGGTTACACTAATAAGATATTCTTCCCCATTAGCTAGTTTAACGAATAATCCTTCGTTAGTTAAATTGAATGCACCTATTACTTCATCTTTGATAATTGTTGCAATAATTTGTAAAAATTCTTGCTCTTTGGCTAAACTTTCTTGCTTTTGATTTACTTTGTTGTTCATTATTTTTCTCTCCTTTTTATTTTGGCTCTGTCACAACAAAAGGTTGATAAGGAAGGTAATTTTATCCCTTTAAAAAAAATCAACCATTGTTTGTGACCTCTCCTTTTTTTAATAAAGTTTTTCGCGCTTGAACTTTATACAAATATTATATCATCATTTTTGCCACCAATCAACTTTTTGTTGGCATTTATGATGATAATATTTTGTAGGAGTTTGTCTAGTTTATGAATATTTTGTCGAAATTTAGCGAAAACCTATTTTCGCTTATGCAAGAAAACAATTTAAATGCGCCTGCGTTAGCAAAAATTATTAATACAGATCGTTCTAATATTACTAGATATTTAAACGCCGAGCGCTTACCCTCGTTTAACTGTTTTGTCAAATTGATAGAACATTTTAACCTGTCTGCTGACGTAATGCTAGGTATTAAAGATTATTCTTTAGAAAATACTTTTTTACCTATTAAAAACTTTGGTGAAAGATTGCGCTTTGTAATGCAAGAAACGCATACTACACAATACCAAATTGAAAAGCAATTAAAAATAAGTGGAGCAAGCATGTATAATTGGCTGTTCAAAGACGTTTTACCCTCAGTTGAGAACTTAGTAAAACTTTCTACGTTTATGGGTGTTTCCGTTGATTATTTACTTGCTAGAATTAAATAAAAAACAATAAAAATAGGGCTATAGGTCGATTAAACGACGTTTAGCCCTTTTTGTTTTGCCTGTTTTTACTATAAAAAACTCCTTGAAAACTTTCAAGGAGTTTTTATTTTTAATATTTGCAATAAAATCGCTAGTTTTAACTATTAACGTTTTTTATTGTTGAAAAGTGATAAGCAACCGCCTTGAGGAGCAGATTTAGCCTTTTTGCCTTTAGATTGTAAACAGCCAGAGCCAGATTTTTGGAAGCAACCGCCTTGAGGAACGTTTATCTTCTTGCCACCAATTGTAACTGACTTTGAAGCATTTTGTTGTTCAACTTCGTTATATTGTTCTTCTTCTACAGCGCCAACAGCTTGAAGACCTTTACGTTTATAAGCGCATTTTGCAGCTACTTCTTCATAAATGATATCTTCTTTAACTTCTTTTTTCTTTAAGCATCCGCGTTTGAATGACTTAGAACCCTTAGGTAGACCAAGAGTTAATACAACCTTACTTTCTTCAGTTTCCTTATTGAAAGCAAAGTATCTTGTTACGCTGCGGGTTTCGAAGTGAACTTCAGGTTCATCTCTCTTCTTTTCAGGAGGTACTGTAACTTTGTAACGAACTGTATCCTTTCTTGAATAGTATAAGGTGTTTTCGTCGTAATCGATAGCGTTATCAACTGCGAATACAATCTTCTTAATGTTGTTACCTTCTTTATCCATTCTGTAAAGAGATAATGTAGCTTTTGATTTTGTTTCTTCTTCTCTGCAGTAATAGATATAAGATTCGTTAACGATAACCCAGTTGATGTTATCAGCAATCTTATGATTGTCTTTACCGTCTGTACGAACAACTCTTAAAGTATCGTATGTATCTAGATAATGGATATGGCTAGCGGTAATTTCGTATGCTTTCTTGTATTGTGTACAAACGATAACTTTTCTCTTACCGTCTGAACTAATCTTCATTAGAATAGCATTTAAGCCATAACCTTTCTTAACGTACATCCAGCCTGCTCTGAAGCCAATAATGTTGCTAACTTGGTGCATAACCTCAAGTCTTTCTGTGCCGTTGTAGTTATTTCTAACAAGTGAACAGAAATCTTCGTTACCAACGGTGTAGTAAATCATATCTTGTTCAACAGCAAAGAAGTTGTATACGTTGTTTTCGATAAGAACTTCTGTTTGAGTGCTCATTTCGTAAACGTATAAATCACGGTTGAGGGCGTTAGGTGTCCATATAGAGTAAATAATTCTATCGCCTTTAACTGCGTGGATTTCGCAATCCTCGTTAAGAACGGTTGTGTTTGCGCCTGTTGCAAGGTCACATACTTTTAAGCAGGTTGTGAAGTTTGGTTCTTCAGGAGTTGTAGGTTTCTTCTTATCTTTCTTAAATAATTTAGCTAAGAATCCATCGCCCTTCTTAACAGCCTTACCGGGTAGTCTTTCAGCAAAGATGTAGAATACTTTATCACCGTAGTGATCAGCAATATCAACCATTTCGTTAATAACGGTTCTTACTGAATTGCTCTTGAAGTCAACTAAGATTAGTCTATAGTTATTTAAACGTACTTCTTCATCAGTTTTCTTCTTATTCTTATTTAAACAACCTTTCTTTTGTTCGTAAGCAAGTTTTTTCTTAACAACAACACCCGTTCCACCAAGAACAGAAGAATATTCGTAATCGCCACCGATTTTATAATCAGAGGGTTTACCGCTATCAATACAGGTTTCGCTCTTAGTGCTAAAGTCATAACAATAAATACCGCGACCTGCTTTGAAGTAGTAATATCTATTATTGTAACAGTCAATAAATTGGCTGATACCTCTAATAATGGGCTTTTCAGCGGGAACGCCGTTAACTACTTCGTATAAAGAAAGTGCTGCACCTGTAAATTCGGGTTCTTCGCTGCCACCTTTTTTACGTTTTTTGAATAAACCACTTAAGCAACCGGGCTTTTTGCCTTTAGCTTTAGCGTCTAATGCGGGAGACTGAGCGCTTTCTCTCTTATAAATGTAATAGTTACCAGTTACCAAAGAAATAGAATAATTCGCTTTCAAAAGAGAAATATTCGTTAATTTTTGCAATATATTCTCTGCTGTCTGCATAGTCACGGATGTTTTCGAAAGCCATTAAAGCAGCACTTCTATTGCCCATATTGAAGTTTACAACTGCGCTATCATATACGTTTTTAGCGTCAATACCAACGCTTGCATATTTAGCAGCAACTGATGCGTCGTATGCTGCCATAGCCTTTGTAAATGCGGGAAGTTCACGAATTTCTTTAACGATTAGAATATTTTCTAACGCACCCTTTAAAACTGCAAGTTCAGCCTTGATTTCGCCTAGTTTATCAGCATCAAGATTAAACTTTTCTGCATAAGAAACTGCGCTTTCAAGATATTTAACGATATCTTCTTTTTCAGCTACTAAAAGCTTAGCAATTCTGCAGTATGTATCAAATGCAGCGTATGCGTCAACGTTATCTTCAGGATTGTACTTTTCAATAATTTCAGACTGTCTTACTTCTAATCCCTCTAATTTCTTTTGAACGGGTACTGCTAAAGACTTGAAGTCTAAATACCAAGATTGTGCGTTTGCACCGTTTTTAACCTTGTTATTCTTAACGATTTCTGCAATTTCGCTAATAAATAACTCGTTTGATTCATAGTATTCAGTCCAATCGTAAGTTTCAAAGAAATTTTCGATAAATACTACGCCAGATTCAGGATTATCAAATCCCCCGATTGCTGCTAGTGGTGAAAAACCACCCATGTTGCTTTGTGCGCTTGCTGAAGAAGTTCCGCCTAGCTTTGCTGTGTCAAATGAGTTATCACATGCAAAACATTCTACACTTTTATCTTTTTCAGTGTATGCTAAGGTGTTACCACAGCAAGGACAAGAAACTGTAAACTTTGCCACTTTTTTATCCTCCATCTTTTTGTTTTCTATAATTTTTTACGGTCAACCTCTAAAATTTGCTAACCGAATTTCCAAAATGAACGGCAGTGCATAAATATTATTTATTGTTATAACTACGCCCTACCAATACCCTATTAGGGGTAATCTTCACCGCCGTTGGGCGGTTTACAACGCAACAACCTACCAATTCCCTTAAAAACGCCACGGAATAAACCATATTTGTTTATTGCCATAATCATATAAGTTGAACAGGTTGGTGTAAACCTACATCTATCGCGTACAGACATTGGCGCAAACGCTTTATATATAAGCACCGCACCAATTACTGAGCGTTTTAATAAAAAATAAGAAATTATTGCCATCGCCACGTAAACGCCTTTTAAAGCCATCGGCGTTAACGCTAGGTCTGGAAGTAAAAATATTCCACCAAGCCACATACCTACAAAAAATAGTGGTGAAAGAACGGAATAGGTTATCAAATCAATAACTCTTACTTCCCTTATCTGCATGCTCATTTGTTATTTTAATAATCTTAAACGGTTGTTTCTACTTTCAACAAGAATAAAGCATTTCTTTACGTTACTCATTGCAAGCTCAACGTTATTATCTGAAATTGCAGTAGTAATTGTTATTACTGCGCTTCTAATATCGTTTTCTATATCTTCAAGAGCTTCGTGCGTCATAGGATCGCTAAAGCGTACCTTTTCAGAAAGTCTTTCAAGTTCTTTTTTAAGCTCTGCATCAGCAGTTAGATTGATACAAGCATCAATATCCGCCTTTAACATGCCAAGCGCCATTACGTTACGTTTAATTTCTTTTTGGTTTTTAGTGATATAGTCTGCACCGTACATTGCAAACATTGCAACGATTAAGTAAAGGGCTGTAATAACTATTTCAATAATCCAAAGTAAAGTTGTTTTTTGTATTGGTAAATACATGAATATAAAGCCTACGCCAAGGTAAATAACACCTGCAACGGCGCAAACAATATATATTATTGGCATTTGAACGATATTTTCACTGTCTTTATGCCCTGTCCAAATATGAAGCCCAACTGCTGCAATTAAATTCCAAGGAACTGCAAAGCTCCACGCTATCCAGAAAACCTTTGTGTCAAGTCTTTTGTCTGGTATAGTTAAAAATATAATCGCCGTTCCTACACCGCAAAGGATTAACAACGAAATAAGGATAATACCTCTTCCAATCTTTTTCATAATTCCACCTCTCAACCTAAAATTAGTCTAACTTTTGGCCACAGACTGCGCAGAATTTACT
>JAFQBR010000237.1 GCA_017399665.1 Clostridia bacterium
AAAAATAAATAAAAAATCAGTCCAAATCTTGCGAAATGGACTGATTTTTTGTGCATATAGCACTAAAAATGGTCGGAGTGACAAGATTTGAACTTGCGACTTCTTGCTCCCGAAGCAAGCGCTCTACCAAGCTGAGCCACACCCCGATTGGTGCAAAACGGTATTTTTTTGTAAGTGGTCAAACATGTGGTCAGACCGAAGATTTGATGATTTTTCGACATTCGGGAGAGCCGAAAAAGTCAGTGTTTTCAAGGGGTTTCGGCTCTTCTCGAAAATTCTACGCCGAGAACGGTGATTGAGTCCCGAACCAAGCGCGCTACCAACTGCGCTACACCCCGAAAGCACCAAGTCATTATATCAAAGTTTATTTTTGTTGTCAATGCTAAATAAGCGTTTTTTATAAAATGATTATTTTCTTCAGTGTTCAATATTATAGATTTTTACAAACAAATAACCACATAGTTTAAAAAAGTTGAATTAGTTAATTAAAAATCGATTCAAAGCATCAAAAATAAAAAACGGCAACAGGGTTGCCGTTAAATAATTTTAAATATCGTTAAAAAGTGATACCTTACTTTTTTTAAGAACGTAGCGAATGAGCCTTGGTGTAGTTCGTGGGAACATTCTTGTAAAAAAGTCCATAAGGTGAGCGTCAAGTCCTAAAACTATGCGTCTTCTCTTTCTTGCTATTTTTTTAAGTAGCTTGTTTACGATTTTATTTGGGTCAGAGCAAACTAAGGAAATTAAAGAGCTTTCCTTTTTGTCAAGCTGTTTTTGCGAGCGGAAAATTTCCGTTTTTGCAAAGCCTGGGCAAACGATAGAAACGTAAAAATCCTTGTGTTCTAGCATAAAACTTTCGGTAAAGCTTTTTAGCGCACTTTTAGAAGCAGAGTATAGTGAAGTTCCTGCAACGGTTGATAGCGCTGCAGAGCTAGAAATGTTGATAATCGACCTATACGGGGACTTTTTTAGTAAAGAAAATAGCGTTTTTGTTGAATAAAGCGAGGCAAAAAAGTTAATTTCAAGTATTTTTTTATACTCGCTTTCATCATATTTTTCAAAAGATAAAAAGGGCGGAAGAATACCTGCGTTATTTATAAGCATATCAATTTGTAAATTGTTTTGCTCTAAATAACTGTAAAGCTCTTGCCACTTTTCCTTGTTGCTTACGTCAAAGGGAAAATAGCTAAAATTATCGCCAAGCTCTTCCTTTAAAGCTTGAAGCTTGCTTTCAGTTCTAGCAATTCCTATAACCTTGCAGTTATGTTCCTTAACAAGCTTTTCGGCAAGCAATTTTCCAAAGCCAGAGCTTGCGCCTGTAATAATTATTCTTTTGTTATCGTACCATTTTTTGCTCATAAAAACAATATATCACAAATTTTATTATATTTCAAGAAAAAAGAATAAAAGGCATAAATTTTGGCAAAAAATATTTTATTAACCGTAAAAACGATAAGAGTAATTTTTTATAAAAATTAAACCCCTAATAACAGTTGCAATTATTTGCAATTTGTTGTATAATACATAAACTAACAAAGAAAAGAAATTTTAAATAGATTATAGGAAACAAAATGTCAGACTTAACTAAAAGTAAAGAAATTATTCAAGAAACCTTATCATCATCAGGGGAAGGTGGCAATAATTTGGAAGTAACGGGCGAAATTCCCGCTTCAATTATTGCGGAAAGTGAAAACAGTATACCAATGGTGGCAATGAAAGGGCTTGTTATTTTTCCAAACGTTGCAACCTCTTTTAACGTTGGAAGAACAAAATCTTTAGCTGCTTTATCTGCTGCAAACGAAAGGGGTAAGAATATCTTTTTAGTTTCTCAGCGCGATAAAAACGTAGAAGATCCCACGCCTAACGATATTTATACCGTTGGTGTTGTTTGTAAAATCAAACGCCTTTTCCATTTCGAAGGCAACGTAAGCGTGCATATTGAAGGTCTTTACCGTGCAAGAATTACCGAATACGTAACTACGGAAGACTATTTTTCTGTTAAGGTAGAACCTTACGACAGTATTTTTGACGAAGGACCAGAACTTACCGCAACAATGAATTTAGTTCGCGAAAAATTCCGTGAATTAGCACCTGAAAGTAGCGATGGTAAGGATAAATTAGAACGTATTTTTGCCATTGAAGATCCAGACGTTTTTATTAATATTGCAGCTTTCCGCGCAGAAATCATTGAAGAAGAAAAGCAGATGATTTTACAAACTAGAAGCGTTTCTGAAAGGGCAGAACTATTTTTAACCGCACTTATTGCTCAGGAAGAAATTGTTGAAGCAGGTAAGCGTATTAGCGATAGAGTAAGAAAGAACGTAGAAAAAGGTCAAAAAGAATACTATCTACGCGAACAGCTTCGCGCTATACACCAAGAGCTTGGCGACGACGAAAACGAAAAAGAAGAGCTAAAAAAGGCTATTTTAGACAAACAGCTT
>JAFQBR010000238.1 GCA_017399665.1 Clostridia bacterium
AAGCGAGGTTCCGTAGACCAACGCTCTATCCAGCTGAGCTAAGAACGCATAAGTAAAATAATTACTGTTACATGATAACACAATTAAACTATTTTGTCAATAAAATATTTAAATTTATTAAAATTTTTAGAATTTAATTCTATTTTTCATCATACAATTTTGTATGAAGAAAGTAAGAGTTATTACAAATGTGATTATTGTTGGAATTTTGGTTGTGTTATCCGCCCTTGCACTACCAATTAGAAATACTACAACTACTACAAGCGTAAACCCTAATGTAATTTATCAAGGAAATACTGAAAAAAACAGCGTTTGTTTTATGTTTAACGTCTACTGGGGAACTGAATATATTAAGGACATTTTGGACGTTTTAGATTTTTACGAAGTAAAAACCACTTTTTTCGTTGGTGGAAGTTGGGCTGCTAAAAATATAGAAACCTTAAAAGAAATATATACACGCGGTCATGAAATTGCTAATCATGGCTATAATCATAAAGACCAAAATAAACTTAATGAAAAACAAAATCAAGACGAAATTATGATGACGCATAAACTAATCCAAGCAAATCTTGGAATTGAAATGAATTTGTTTGCGCCTCCCTCTGGAGCATTAGATGATGAGCTTGTAGATATTGCACTTAATTTAAATTATAAAACAATAATGTGGAGCCACGACACTATAGACTGGCGCGATAAAGACTCAAATTTAATATTCAAACGTGCAACAGAAAATTTAACAAATGGAGATTTGATTTTAATGCACCCTACACAATGCACCTTACAAGCTTTGAGTGATATTTTGTCTTTCGCAAACAATAATGGTTACAGACCAACAACTGTTAGCGATACTATTTCGACATAAAAACAAAAAAATTTCAATTTAATTTTTATAAAATTAAAAAATCAGTATACTTTTGATTTTAAATTTTGTTATACTTTAGCTAAGAGGTAGAATTGTGCCAATTTATAAATCTACATTAAATACAAATAAAAAGCCGAAAAAAGAAAAAGAAAAAAAAGAACGTGTTAAAATGTCTAAGCAAAAGAAGAAAAAACTAGTTTGCCTTTCTTTGATGCTTATTAGTTTGTCTTGTTTTGTTTTGCTAATTATAAAAAATCCTATCCAAACTTTTCTTCTTGGAATGTTTGGAATTTTTGCTTATCCTATGCTTTTATCTATAACTCTTCTTTCAATTGCAGGTTTAACAAACAAAAAATATATAGTGAATAAGCGTTATGTAATTTGTTTATGCTTTTCACTTTTTTTCATTATTACAGTAATCCACCTTATTTTAACTCGAAATGTGTCTCTAGATAGCTATGGTAAATATTTAAAAGAAACATACCTAGCTCAAACTACCGGCGCAGGCTTAATTTTAAGTTTGGCTAGTTTTCCGATTGTTAAATATTTAACTGTAGTTGGCGCGTACATCTTCACTATTATAGGTCTTATAATTTCAGTAGGTTTTACTATTGATTGCGTTGTCAGTTCACGTTATGCTCCACAAAAAGAAAAGCCTAAAAACAATTTTAATTTTAATGAATTTGAAACTTTAAATGCAAACACTAATGACGTAAGCGTTAATTTTACGCATAAACAAGAAGATTTAAAACGTAAAATTGCCAAACAAAAGTTGGGGTTAGAAAAACAAGAAAGTTCTATAATAAGTACTAGTATGCCAATAGAAAATATTATGGAAAAACTTCCTAAATCTCGTCCGATGTCAAAACAAGAATATATTTTAACACCACCTGAGATAACAATTCCTGAATACAATAAAGAAAAGCCTAAACCTGTTGAACGTAAAACTGTAAACTTTAACGATATTATTGTAAACGATGCAGAAGATTATTATTTTGGTGCTAAAGTAATTGAAGGGAAAGATATTTCTTCAAACACTCAACTAAACTCCCCGCCACCACAAACCAACAGCG
>JAFQBR010000239.1 GCA_017399665.1 Clostridia bacterium
AAAGTTTACAAGGTTGTTCACAGCACCGACTAATTCATATTCCTCTTTAGTTAAAGCGTTTACTCCCTTTTTTTGGAAAACTGCATCCTGCTCGTCCATAACGTTAATAAAATCCCCACCCTTTGAAGCTTCAATAAAGCCGTGCTTATTGTTGGCGTCATAAATTATTGCGCCGTAGCAGTTAGCAGGAATTAAATATCCCTCTTTATCTAAAAGAGCAATTTCAAAAAGCTCGAAGCTTTGCTCCGTGCCAAATCTTAAATATTTATCGGAAATAGCACGTTCAAGCTCAAGCTTTACCCAGCCTAAATACTCCTTTTGTGCAACATCTATTTCAAATTGCTTTCTTGAAGGGATAAAAGATTCGTTACCCTCTGCCGTGCTTTTGCTATCGGAATGCACCAAGCTAATTTTTATCTTGTTGTTGGGCGCGTTGTATACGTTTCCAATATACATGTAAATTTCGGCAACTGCACCGCCTTGGTTTTCGATAACTACGCTATCTTTTCTATAGGTATTGTTCATAAATCTAGGCTGAACGGTCCACGCGGTGTCTACACCGCTTGCAGAACCTAGCCCAAACGTTAACATGGGTAAAAGAAGAAGCGCTGTTAAAATTAGAATGATGATAGTTGAAGTTTTGTTTTTTGTGTTTTGCATAACTTTTCCTTTATTTGCCGTATAGGCTTTTTGCTAATTACATTTAATAATAAACTTCTGCTTTCAAAAAGTAAAGCGATTTTTATAGCTTTTTTTGATATTCCTTAATTTTTTATATAATAAGGTTAGACTTTTTTTGTAAAATTTTGTGTTAATTTAAGATGTTTCTCCTTCTTTTTTTGCTTGCTTTCACAGCTTTTAGCACACTTTTTTATTGCCAAGGTATTTTTTGCTTAAAAAAACGCATAATTATGGTATGTTCGTTATTTTCTTACGCGCGGTCATTCTTTATACTTTACTGCTAGTAGTAATGCGCCTTATGGGAAAAAGACAAATTGGAGAAATGCAACCGTTTGAATTTATTATAACCTTGCTTATTGCAGAGCTTGCTTGCATTCCTATGACGGATATTTCTATTCCTCTTTCCTACGGCATAGTGTCTTTACTTGCAGTTTTTATTTTGCATCAGCTTATGTCCTTGCTTGAACGGCTTGGCAGTAAGGTGAAATTTTTAATTAGCGGTAAACCCTCCGTCGTTATAACGCCAATGGGTATAGACCTTAAGGAACTTAAAAAAAACAATCTTGGAATTGCAGACCTTGCCGAGGCGCTAAGAGCAATGGGGTATTTTTCGTTTGACGACGTATCTTATGCCATTTTTGAAAGTAACGGCAAGCTTTCTGCTGTAAAAAGCGAAAATCAAAGCACACCCTCTTTACCGTATATTTTAATTGATGACGGCAAGATAGAAAAAAGTAATTTCAGTAAAGTTTGCGTAACGCAAAACGACATTGAAAACTTACTTAAAAAAAAGGAAATTGACGTAAAAGAAATAGAAGTTTTAACGCTTGATGAAAAGGGCAAAATTTACCTACAAAAACGAAATGAAAAGTTTAAAATTTTAACCGATTTTAAGGAGAATAAAACATGCTGAAAAGCTTGATAACTATGCTATGCGCCCTCTTTTTGTTAATTTGCGCAAATTTTTTAGAACAAATTACAGTGCAAAAAACCTTTGATGAATTTTACCAAATTATAGAGGCGACGCAAAGTAAATTACAAGGTGAAAACCCCACCCTTTCAGACAGCGAATCTCTAGAGGATTTTTGGCTTGATAAAAAACGTAACTTGCACGTATGGATACCCCATACCGAGATAAAAGAAATTGACCTTTGGGTAAGTGAATGCGTAGCTTATACTAGGCTTGGACAATTTGACGAGGCAATAACTAAGTTAGACGTTTTAAAAGTACTTGCATCACAAATTCCGCATAATTTTTCTTTACTTTTAGAAAATCTATTTTAGCATTGTTGACAAACACCTGTGTTTTGCGTATAATG